>JANOBV010000034.1:0-8095 GCA_031411835.1 Bacteroidota bacterium
GTATAGGAAATTACAGAAACTGTTGTCACATATTATGAAAATGAAAGAAATCAAATGTTATAGACCAACCCCAAAGTATCATTGATCCTTTCAGTAAGCATTTCAATCAATTCCGGATCCATGAATTCATAATCGTCGGCAATATTCAAAACTTCAATGTTGGGAAGTTGCATTTTTCCGTATAACTCCCAGATCTTATCTCTGTGCTCCTGCTCCATTACAAAGATCAGGTTCGCCCAACGCAGATCGTTCTCTGTTATTTTTCTGTCGCTGCGCTGACTTAGTCCAACAGAACGAATTTTAAAACGATTGTCGTTCTTAAAAATATGTTCTGCTGTTCTACTGCGCCTTTTATTCTTCCCACATACAACTAGAATGTTGGGTCTGTTGAGTACTAGAAAAGGTTCCATAGCTTACAATCTAATTGATGAATAAAATAAATAAACTGCGATTCGCGAATGAGGGATTGGGATTACACAAATTCGGTAACGACATTATACAACGTATCCCTTTCAACTGCCTGTCGCCCCGACTCTTTTATCAACGCAACCAACTGCTCCGTAGTCAACGCCGGATTTTTTTCTTCTGCACCTGCCATTGAATAGATCTTCGTCGTGTCATCGATTGTTCCATCTAGATCATCGACACCGAAGGCTTGCGATAATTGTGCAGTGCTACGACCGATCATCGGCCAGTATGCTTTTACGTGATTGAAATTGTCTAGATAAATTCTTGAAACAGCATACGTTTTCAGATCCTCTATAACTGTAACTTCAGGAGTTGACGACATTTCATTGTCGCCATTTCTAAATTTCAATGGAATGAAAGTGTTGAATCCTTTTGTTCTGTCTTGAAGTTGTCGCAAACGCTCCATGTGGTCGATACGATGCGTATAGTTTTCAATATGTCCGTACAACATTGTTGCATTGGAATGCATTCCTAAATTATGTGCAGTCTCGTGGATCTTCAACCAAACATCTGACGAACATTTATCAGCGCAAATAATATTTCTGATGTCTTCATCGAAAATTTCTGCGCCACCGCCTGGAAGAGAATCCAAACCTGCTGCATTCATCAATTTCATTCCTTCTTCTGTCGTCACTTTTGCTTTGCGGAACATGTAATCTAATTCCACTGCAGTAAATCCTTTGATGTGCAGATCAGGTCTGTGTGCTTTGATCTGTTTCATAATGTCTATGAAATAATACATATCCATTTTCGGATGCACTCCACCAACGATGTGAACTTCTGTAACAGGTTTTCCATCGTAGTCTTTTACTTTCTGAAGAATTTGTTCAGCACTTAACTCCCATCCTTCTTCACGATTTTTCAATGTGCGTGAGTAAGCGCAAAACTTACAAGCGAAAACACAAATATTCGTTGGCTCAATATGAAAATTACGATTGAAGTAAGTATGATTACCATTCTTCCGTTCACGAACATGATTTGCTAATGCTCCTAAAAATCCTAACTCTCCTTTTTCAAAAAGCTGAACGCCTTCATCAAATGTAATCCGTTCTGCATTCAATACTTTTTGTCCGATGGACTGAAGCGATTTATCTAAGTTGGTATCGTCAAGAAGAGTCTGAAGATTCATATTCGTTTTTTAGTTGTGCAAAGGTAAGGTATTGATTGATTTTAACCATTTCTCCGTAAAGAAAAAACTAATTTACCAAAGTTCATTCTACAGACAAATGCGGTAAAAATCATCAAATCCTGACTTTCGCCTGACATTTAAAGCTTGATAGAACCGTTTTTTGGATTAATATTGTAATACAATAAACCGATGTCTGTATGATCCGTATTTTGTTAGTAGAAGATGAAGAACATTTACAAGAAGCAATCAAACTAAATCTTGAATTAGAAGGCTACAAAGTTGTTGCAGTTGGTAACGGAATAGATGCTGTAAAAGTTTTCAAGCAAGAGCGATTTAATCTTGTAGTACTCGATGTTATGCTTCCGGAACTAGATGGTTTTGGAGTTTGCGAAGCAATTCGACTTCATAATTCTTCTGTTCCAATTCTTTTTCTATCAGCAAAAAATACAAGTGAAGATAAGATCCTCGGACTAAAACGTGGTGCAGATGATTACATGACGAAGCCATTTAACCTGGAAGAATTTCTCTTACGTGTACATGCATTAGTCAAACGTGGACTTTCTCTCGAGGAGAAGAAAGAAATGAACGATGTCTTCCGCTTCGAAGGGAATGAAGTCAACTTTCTCACTTTTGAAATAATGGGAAAAGACAAAAAACAAATTCGCTTGACAAAAAAAGAAATTGCATTACTAAAATTACTTATTGAAAGACGCAATGAAGTTGTTTCACGAGAACAAATTCTCGAAACAGTTTGGGGATATGATATTTACCCTTCTACTCGAACAGTCGACAACTTTATCTTGGCCTTCAGAAAATACTTTGAAGTAGATCCGAAAGAGCCCCAATACTTTTTCTCTGTTAGAGGGGTCGGATACAAATTTGTCTGCAAATAAGCGGGAAGTTGCGGTAAAAACAGACTAAAATGAAGAAAACTTCACTCTTCCCACAACAATTACCTCTATAATTGTTGCTCTAATTAATCACCTAAACAAAAAAAAATAAAAATGATGAAAAACCTACTAGCAGTCAGTTTTGGATTATTGTTTTCATTTCTGACCAATGCAAGTAATCCAACGCAAAGAAATTGCGGTTCAATGGATAATCTAAGCAGACTCCAAGCGGAAGATCCGAGCCTGGCAGCACGCATGCAGCAAATAGAAAGTATGACAAATGCTTACTTAGCTGTTCACAAGAATCAAAATACAACCAATACAGTCATTACAATTCCAGTTGTCTTCCATATTGTGTATAGCACATCTGCTCAGAATATTTCGGATGCACAGTGTATTGCTCAATTAAATCAATTGAATTTAGATTTTGCTCGATTGAATTCGGATGCATCAAATACTCCGACTGTTTGGCAAGGAATTGCACCCAACACCAACATTCAATTTTGCTTAGCGCAAAGAACACCAACAGGAGCAGCAACAACAGGAATTGAACGTAACCAAAATACCAGCACAACATCATGGTCAACAAACGACAATGTAAAACGTTCTGCGAACGGCGGACTTGATGCATGGTCGTCTTCAAGCTACCTAAACATTTGGTCTTGTAATTTAAGCGGCGGTGTATTGGGTTATGCTCAATTCCCCGGTGGTTCTGCGGCTACCGATGGGGTTGTACTTCTTTATTCTTCTATAGGAAGTATGCTCAGTCCTGGTACAGCAACGCCTTACCATTTAGGTCGTACAGCAACTCACGAAGTAGGTCACTGGTTAAATCTATATCACATTTGGGGTGATGATGGTACAGGATGTTCAGGTTCTGACAACTGTTCTGATACTCCTAATCAAGCGGGTGAAAATTATGGTACTCCTACATTTCCTAAAACGGATGCGTGTTCAGCTTCTTCGCCCGGAGTAATGTTCATGAACTACATGGATTACACAGACGATAATGCTATGAATATGTTCACTGTTAATCAGTCAGGACGAATGAATGCATTATTTGCTACCGGTGGTTCACGTGCTGGATTACTTACATCATTGGGATGTCAAGCTCCAACTACTGCTACTTGTGGTACACCAACAGGAACTACGACATCTTCAATTACAACTTCAAGCGCAACATTGAGTTGGACTGCAGTTTCAGGTGCAACTAGCTATAACGTACAATACAAATTAGCGAGTGCTTCTACTTATACAACTGTAAATACTGCTTCTACTTCATATTCATTATCTGGACTTACAAGTGGAACAGCTTATAATTGGAATGTGAATGCAGTTTGTGCAAGTGGTACGAGTTCAAATTCTGCAGACCTCACGTTTACAACTACAGCAGATGTAACTTGCGGAACACCTTCAGGACTTACATCTTCAAGTATTACTACAACAGGTGTCACTTTAGGATGGACAGCAGTAAGCGGAGCAACAAGTTATAACGTTCAATATCGTTTGACTTCATCTGCTACTTGGACAACTACGACATCAACTACGAATTCTAAAAACTTGATCGGACTTGCAAGTTCATCAAGCTATACATTCCAAGTTCAAGCGGTTTGCACAAGTGGCTCAAGTGCTTATTCTTCAACAGCAACTTTCACTACACTTACTTCTACTTCAACTTGTAGCGATGTGTATGAATCAAATGGAACATCTAGCTCTGCAAGTGTAATTGCTACTAACACAGACATCACTGCTTTGATCGGAAGTTCGACTGATAACGATTATTTCAAATTCACTACAACATCTCCGAATACGAAAATAAAGATCGTTCTTTCTAATCTTCCATTCGATTATGATGTTCGTCTTTACAATTCAAGTTTGACTCAATTGAGTATTTCTCAAAATGGTGGAACTACCTCTGAGACGATCATTCGTAACACTACGACTGCTGCAACTTATTACATCCGAGTTTACGGATATAACGGAGCTTACAGTACGACCAGCTGTTACAATCTTCGCGTAAATGTTAGCGGTACTAACTTCCGTTCTTCTGATAATCTATCAGCTGATGTTGCAACTCCAATCTTCAATGACTTCACAGTTTATCCTAACCCTGCACATGGAGAAGTGAATGTTTCATTCAACTCATTGAAAAATGAAACGATCAATGTTCGCATCTTCGACATGGTTGGTAAAACAATCCTTACAAATCAAGTTGGCGTTGACCAAGGTGATAACAAATTCAGTTTTGATCTAGCTACGCTTACTAAGGGAATCTATTTTGTAGAGCTTAATAATTCTACGGAGAGATTGGTTAAAAAACTGATCGTGGAGTAAACTTTCAAATGAAGTGAAATTAAGTGAAATGAATTAAAATGAAAAAAGCTACTCCTTGTTGGGGTGGCTTTTTTTATTTTAACGGACGGATGAATAAAGAATGAATCCGTATAGTTATCGCATAGGCCCCATCTTAAGATAAAAAATAAATGGATAGTATTTCGTTCTGTAGATATGAGATTATTTATAAAAAAAATAGCAAATTAACCTTTGTTGCCGTCAGCTAAAGTTTAATGTCATTTGGTTAAAGCGAATGATGTATTCGTTATTAATTTATAGATTATTAGGCCCGTTAGGGCCATACTCTTGGTGACTTTTGGCCCCTACAGGAGGGCTAAGCCCCTTTAGGGGCGCACTCCTTAAACATACCGCTTTTTTCGACAACGAAAGTACAATTGTACAAAAGGAATAAGCCGAATCACCCAATATATGCTGGAACTTTTATGCATTTGAATTAATGGACTCATACATTGTGTTTAAAGAGTGCGCCCCTAAAGGGGCTTGACTTTCTCGTGTAATCTTTTATTACCGAAAGTATGGCCCTAACGGGCCTGTCTCTTCTAAATACATATACTAATTATGAATTCTTAAGTTTAACTTAACGACATTAAGCTAAAGCTGACGGTAATAAAATCCAATCTTCGAAATTTCCCTTTTCATAAACTTAATCGCAAAAGAGCAAAATACATTCTTTGCTTACTTAAGTTGAAGCCTGTGCGATAACTATCAAGATGAAAAATTGTGGATCTTTGCAGTGCTGCTTCCTTTTGAGTATGTGTGTCGATTCACGAATTACGAAAAACGAATTACGAACTACTTACTAAACGTCGGCACAATAAAATCAATCGGTAAAATGTATTGAACCCGTACAGGCTTTCCGGATACAGTTCCGGGTTTCCATGCAGGCATTTTATTGACTACTCTTAGCGCTTCATTATCTAGCTCAGGATTGACACCGCTGATAATTTTAGCATCTTCTATCTTTCCGTCCACATATACGTTAAAACTAACATATACTTTTCCGGAGACCTTTTCCTTTTTAGCTTTTTCCGGATAGACAAGATTTCTTTTTAAGAAAGCTTGCAAACTATCGTTACCTCCCGGAAATTCCGCTTGTTCCTGTACGACTGTTAAACCAAATCCGGCTTTGATCTTACCAGAATTTTCCTGTGCCTGAGCAACAATGGAAATTGCTAAAAACATTCCAATCGAAAGAAGTGATTTTTTCATATTGTGAAGATATGGAATTATACAAAATAACAAAGCTGCCTGATTCTTCAATCAGGCAGCAGATTTAAACTTTTATCTTGAATTAAGCGTCTTTAGCTGAGACATTAGTAAGACCTTTCTTAACCACTCTATCATACATATTTTCGACTACATACATAGTTATCGGACAATATTCAATATTCTGAATGTGTGTATCGGGAATGAATTGCTTGAAACCACGGCTCTGAGTATGAGGGAATCCACTACAATCTTTTGGACGAACCGGATAGATAGCACATTTATTGTCTTTCTTCAAAAACTGACACGGTTGCTTTACGTTCATGTAGTCGCCTGTCTTGTCTTTCTCAAGATACTTTTCGTGGTACTGATGAACACTCATTCCTAAATGTTTAGAAATACGTTTTACATCTGTTTTTGTATAAGTCGGCGTCATCGTTTTACAACAATTTGCACAAGAAAGACAGTCAATTGCTTTAAATGCCTTTTTGTTCAAACCCATAGCAAGTCCATCCACTCCTCTGATACCTGATGTACCTTTGTCAATACTCTTCAAGAATTTCACATATTCTTTTTTGTTCTTCTTGAATGATTTTTTCATGTATTTGATCGGTTCTTTGATCTTTGGTTGCAAATACATTGGTAATTCAGTTGTCGTCTTTTTTTTCGTCACTACTGACTTGGTTGTCTTGGCCATTTTAAATTTTTGTGTTATCGTGGGCAAATATAATTTTACTTTTTATCTATTGCATCTAATGTTAAGAAAATTAATCATTCAATGATGTCAGTCCAATTAGTTTATCTTGAAAGATTGATCTTTGAACCGACCATTATCCCGACAGTTCCTTGTTTAACGTCTTGAAACGAAGTATAAACTTCAAATCTCAACAATCCAATCTTCTCAAATCCGGCGCTAAATTCCATGTAATTGTCCAATAAACTCGTTTGCAAATAATGGAAACCTACGATCTCTTTCAATTTCATTTTTCTGATCAACGGAATTTTGTTGAGGAAAAATCCACCGAAGTTTTGTTCCGCATGAACTTCTAAACCATAATCTGCTGTACTATAATCGTAATAAGGAAGGTTCTTGAACTCTTCCAAATTGAATGATGAAATGAAAGTCTTGTTACCATTGAAATGGAGATAATCTGCTACATAGATTGACTTAGCTGATAAAAATTTTCGATAAATAACTTTGTAATTGAATTGACCTAGAAGTCCTACATTCATTTCATCGTCTGCCTGTAATTTCAAAAGATCAAAGTCTACATCACTTCCTGCAAAATCAAATCCTTTCTTGTAAATAATTCTCAACGTCGGATACTTTGTTCCAATATTATATTTCCCTTCCGGTCTGCTAATATATTCTTGTCCAAATCGAATTCTCGTTTGCAATTCAACCGTAAATGCTTCATGAGTTGGAAAACCTATTCCTGATGCTTCAATTACAGTCGGAGTATTTGATGTGTATTCTCGTCCTTCCACATCTTTGAAACTATAGTCTGACGAGTTTGACAATCGTTGTCTTTGTGCATAAGAAACTTCCCATCGCCAATCGAAACCATTTGTGATCTCGCTTCGATATATGAAAGTTGCATAACGCTTTTCATAGATCTTCATGAAATTCTTTTCCGCCATCAATGAATAAATTGAATTTATCAATGGAGAAATGGGCTCTGTCGAATTGAATTGTTGAACGCTTGTTCCGATATCGAAAGAAACTACTGAGTGGTTAATTTTACTATAAACATATTTGAACATTGTATTTGCATTCCAATGAGTATTTGAAAATCCATATCGCACTGTAGGGCTTATTGTCAATTCCTTTGCAGCATCTTCTCCATAAGTCTGAATGTAATTCTCGGAAATTCCGGTTTGCCATCCTTCGACTGTATTAAACCAGGTTTCCGTGATGGGCGAAGAAATATCAAATGAACGATGCTTATAGGAGTTACTCCAATTATAACCGGATATCAAAGCACCGGCTTTGAATTTATTATTTACATGATCAACAGAATCTAAATAAGGTTTAGATTCTTTAACC
>JANOBV010000035.1:0-8549 GCA_031411835.1 Bacteroidota bacterium
CGATATATCGGATTTGGTTATTTTGAACCTGAATTTGTAAACGCTCATCCGGAAGTACTTCGTGAACATGTAAAACCGAGAACAGACGACAGAGACAGCGCCATCAGTTATGGTGACAATGTCTTTTGCGATTTCATAAAACTTGGGCGCATCTTCCACCATTTCATTGGAGATGCCTGTAAGATTGGAAATGAAAGGGGCAATGAGACACTCAGGATTTACTAATGAAATAAATTCATCGATAATTTTTTCGCCATCATGAATGTAAATTGCGACTTCAGTAATTTTATTCCGAATGGAATTACCGCCTGTGGTTTCTATATCTACAATTGCAAATTTCATTTTCTTAAGATGTAAAATTAAGAAAATGAAATTTGCTTTGTAGGTTCATGTTGAAAAATATTAACTGTTAATTAAGAACATATTCCTTGGAAATTACTCGATCACGAAAGGATGTGAGGAAACGGCAGCTCCGTCGATGTCTAGACGATAGTAGTACATTCCTGCAGCCATTTCGTTTCTGTTAACAGTGAAATTGATCTCATTGTTATTCATTTCTGAAATTTCTTTTTCCTGAACCAATTTTCCTTGTGCATCAATTATTGATAAGTGAGCAGTAGAAGCATGTTTTTTCAACTTTACATTCAGTGTACTTGAAGTTGACATTGGATTTGGAAATAGTGTAGAGCTTTCTACCAGATCATTGATTTCATCTATACTAATTGTAGTTGAACTTTTAATAACATTTGCCCCACTTGAAGAAAATAATCCTCCTGAGTATACATACCCTTGATAAGAAGAAATACAAAGTGGAATTCCGGTTGGGTCGTTTACTGCATAAACTTCTTTAAGAGGATTGACTCCTTCGAATTTTCCAATATATGATGCAGTATAGCCCGGAATACCCAGGTTAGTAAAATTACCGCCAACATATAAAGCGGTTCCTAATTGATACATTGAATATATTTTTGATCCAAATGGAAATGCTGTAACTGCTGTGGACCATGAAGAACCATTGTATCTTGCCAAAGCACGTGTAGGTAGATCAAAATCACCTCCTGCATATAAATAGTTATTAAAACTAGCAAGTGCTCTGATCTTACCTCCTGACAATCCTGTAACTTGAGACCATGTAGAAGTACCGTATACATAAACTCCTGCAGAAAGATCTTCAGTACCTGCATATAATTTAGATCCGTGTTGTGTAATTGTATTGACGACAGGAGATATACCACTTCCAATTGCCGTCCATGTTGATCCTAGCCATTGAGAAATATGTAACGTAGAAGTCGCGCCAGAAAGGGTAAATTGACCTCCGGCATATAAGGTTGAAGCATCTGTTGATGTGTATAGACAATTGACTTGTCCATTAAATCCTGATCCAACACTACTAAAAACACCAGCTGAAGTTAATGCAGCAATATTGGAAACGGTTACACCACCTGCTGTTGAGAATAAGCCACCAATAATTAGTTGTCCTTGGAAGAATGTTAATGAATAGACAGGTCCGTTTATTCCTGAACCAATTGTTTGCCATGAATTCGATCCTGGATTATATTTTGCTAGATAATTAACAGATCCGGTAAAAGTTCCACCGGCATAAACAGATCCGTCTAAGGGGCTAACTGCAATTGCATTTACTCCATTAGTTGTGTTGCCTAAATTGTTTGAAGTCCCAACAGTGGTCCAACTTTGAGCATCAGATTTAGCAGTTAAAAATAAAATAATAGTAAGCAATAAGTAGATTTTCTTCATTTTTTAAGGTTTTTGTTCAGTTTGGTAGTAAGGCAAATTACATTTATTTTCAGATTGAAAGCTGAAGGCTATTATTTTTTATAGAAAAAATTAATAGCACTACAGGTCTTCAGGTCTGAGGAAAGTCGGTAGAAATATTTCTTTTTTCCGTCATCAAATTCGATGGCTGCTGTGTTGGGGGGGCTTTTTCCAAGATTATTTGCGAAGAGTACAAGATAATTATTGGTGTTTTCAATAAGGTTCAATTGTACTTCATGCTTTTTCTTTGTCACACCATAGTGATCTACGATCCATTGACCATTAAAGAAAAGCGACATAGTATCGCCATCGATATAGCTATTATCGTAGACATAGATTTTTAGTTGAGAAGTATTGATTTCAATTTTTTCAGTGGAGATTACTTTTCTTCCTTTGATAACTTCCGGAACATTTTCTGTTGCCATTTTAACATCAGACAAAGTTGTATTAGGAATTGGAGTTGGTTCAATTTTTATTTCCTGTTTTGAAATAGGTTTTTGAATTACAGGCGGCTTGTCCGTTCCTTTTTGCCACTTGATAATTGTTTTATCAAGACTGCCGGTGAACAATATGTCATCAGTAATACCAAATGCTGAAGATGTTACTTTGTCTTTGTGAGAAAATAATTCCTGTACAATTTGTTTTTCTAAAGGCACCCAAACGCGAGCCCATGTCCCGATATTTCCACTGCACATTAATCGACCGGATTCTGAGAAAGTCAACGGCGATGGATTACCGGCTTTCATAAAAAAGATCGGTTGTGCATCCAACTGATTTAATTTGTAATTCCACATCGCCAAAGTTCCATCGGCTGACCAAGTTGCAAGTAGACTATCTTTTACCAAAGCAATTCTTTCAATGTTTGAAGTGCCGAATTTTATTTCTTGTCGGAGATTGTCGTTTCGTGTATTCAGTACTTTGATCGTATTTCCACAAGTAAATAGGAGTGAGCTTCTATCGGAAGTGATCACGGCATCAAATAGTGTGTCCTTTTCATTGTAGATCTGATTCACGGTTTGTGAAAGATCAGAACGAGTTTTGAAAAGTTTGTTATGGCCGTTGAAATAAATAAAGCCATCTGCAATAGAAAATAAGACGAAACTGATTCCTGAATATTCGGGAGAGTAGATCGATTGAATAATCTTGTCTTTCTTGAAATCAAATATTTTTATTTCGCCATCATTTGTAGAAGAAATTAGTAGGTCGCTATTTGAGTTAAATCTTAGTTGTGAAACGGGTGCAGCATTAGCATCTAATTTTCGGATCAATGCTGAACTTGCTAAATCATAGAAGTAAAGATTTCCTTTATCATCACCTGCGATGAGCATTTTTTTCGCTGGATCAGTTGTCATCACAGTAATTCCACCGGCATGATCTTTCAGAGTTTGAATTGCATTATAATTTTGTCCGGCCACTGAATTGGCTAGTACTAATAAACAATAAAGACACGAACTGAAATAACTACTTTTTATCACAGCGTAAAAATACAATTACAGATAGTTAAAATACCGGCATGCTTTTGCAAATGCTACATACTTTTGAACAAAAAAAAACTGCTGTTTGTGCAGCAGTTTTTTTATTTATTATTTCGTAGCAGGAGCAGACCTTACGTCTTTGTGCTCTGGACTAGGTTTTTTGTCATGCGAAACATCATGTGTTGCCTTTGGTTTTTTTGAATCCCCATGATGCTTCTTGTGTTTTT
Organism: Bacteroidota bacterium; assembly: GCA_031411835.1. GTDB lineage: Bacteria > Bacteroidota > Bacteroidia > AKYH767-A > 2013-40CM-41-45 > JADKIH01. The sequence goes on from JANOBV010000035.1 coordinate 3,476, forward strand.
TAGAGTGGTCATCATGTTTCATTGGTTCACCGTTGTGTGTTTTTGCAGGCATTGCAGCCGATGCTTCAGTAGCTCCATTTTTCTTAACTTGTTCTTCTGCTTTCTTAGCAGGAGTCGCCGGTTTAGCCGGTGTAGCTTTTTCAACTTTTTGTGCTTCAGTCTGATTTTTTACGGCTGCTGGTGTTTGAGCCGAAACTCCTAGTGCAAACACTGTTGCAATAGCAAGTGAAAGAACTTTTTTCATAATTTGTTTTTGTTTAGTATTAACGATACAAGATTACTATTCTTTGAATGACGATAACATGAATGCTCATTGTTATGGATAGTTAAAAGCATTTTTCAAAAGTGCGTAAACTAATTTTTTTACAGATTATTCAAATTTTAGATGAAGACAGAATGATGTCAAAATGAAAAGCAACTTTGAAGAATGAATTTTTCGGAATTAATTCGCAGAAGTAAATATCGTACTCAACCAGAATCCTGTTGCAGCGAGAAGAACTCCTAATAAAGTTGTTGCAAGAGTGTAGGTGATTGCTAAAGCAAAGTTTTGCGATTTGATCAATTCAAATGTTTCAAGTGCATAACCGGAGTAGGTAGTAAATCCACCGAGTATTCCTGCGAATAAAAATAAACGAACATTTAAGCTAAACTCACTCGATTGATTTAAACCGGCAAGCAAGCCAATTATTAAAGATCCGATTAAGTTGACAAAAAAAGTTCCCCATGGAAACTTTGAACCTGTATAGGTTTCAAGGATCCATGAGGAAGTTAAAAATCTCAGAACAGTTCCAATTGAACCGCCGACTATTAAATAGATGTATTTCAATTGTTGTAATTAACTTTTTCCAAATTTATATCCAAAACCAACACCAATCAATTCTTTAAACTGTGTACGTTCAACTACATTTGCATCATAAACTAATACAAGTAAAATAGAAGCCGTGATGAATTTGTTGACTTTCATGTTCAATTGATTTTCGAAATTCACATCGATCTTTTTTGCATTGTCTTTGTCTTTATCTGTATAGTTGTTAAACAATTCAAGTTTAGAAGTAAGATTGACATTGGTCATGATATCTTTTTTGAACTTCATATTCAGATAAGCTCCGAATTCAGATCTAACTGTTTTTCCTGAATCAACTCCATAAGCACCAAGGTTAGATAAAGTCTTATCGGTAACAAAAGTGAATTTCCCAGCTGTAGGAGAAATGAATACTTCAAAATAATCTACCGGCTTGTATGTAAATCCAATTGCAGTTGTTAAATATCCCGGTGACATAAATTTAGATACAACAGTACTATCATCCGGATAAGCATAGCCATTGCTGAACTGGCTCTTGAAATTAACTAATGCCGAATACAACCATTTATCGCTGAATTTACGTCCGTACTTAGAAGTGAAATCGATCTTGTCATCACTTTTTCTAACTCCTGCTTCACCTGACTTAAGAATTGCATAACCAAGGTCTAACGAATTTTGCCAATCAATTTTTCCTTTCAGATAGTTTGAGAATAAGTTGGCGCTTGAGGCAAGGCTCAAAGAGTTTTCTCCGCCGGCAGACCATTGTGATAAATTTACCTGGGTAAAATTAATGCTTATAAATCCACCTGATTTCCAGCTTGTGTCAACTGGCGCAGTTTGGCTGTAAGCCGTGTTAAGAATGATTGATAATAAAATGAGCAAGTAGCTTTTCTTCATAATTGTGATTTTTTGTGGCTTTTCTTTAGATATTGAATATTCGTGCAAGATAATATTTATTTGAAATGTCGTAATTGATAATGCTCATTTGGCTGAAAATTCCGACTTTTGCAAAATGCTTAGTTTAAATAACATTTCGTTTGAGTTCGGTGGCCGCTATTTGTACAGAGAAGCCACTTGGCAGATCAATCCGGGTGAAAAAATTGGATTAGTTGGGTTAAATGGTACCGGTAAATCAACACTGTTAAGAATTATCAATGGTGAATATGCTTTGGAAAGTGGCGAGATCAGTAAGATCCGCAATTTATCAATTGGCTTTTTGAATCAGGATTTGCTCAGTTATTCTAGCGGCGAGACCATCTTAGAGGTTGCAATGCAGGCATTTGCGCCAACTTTGAAATTGGAAAAAGAGATCAACGAACTTTTAATTAAGCTAGAGACCGATCATAGTGATGAGGTTTTGCATGCTTTGCATGATAAGCAAGTTGCATTCGAAGCGGCGGATGGATATAATCTTCGTCCAAAAGCAGAAGACTTATTAGAAGGCTTGGGATTTTCAACAGCAGAATTAACAAGGCCATTAGATACTTTTTCCGGAGGTTGGAGAATGCGAGTAATGTTAGCGCAAATGATGTTGCAACAACCCGATCTATTGTTATTAGATGAGCCAACCAATCACTTGGATCTTCCTTCTATTCTTTGGATCGAAGGTTATTTGAAAGATTATACAGGAACGGTTGTGATCGTTTCTCACGATAGATATTTCCTTGATAAGGTTGTAAATAAGACAGCAGAAATCTCTTCGCAGAAAATTACGATCTATAATGGAAATTATTCTTTTTATCTCGAAGAAAAAAGTGAGCGTGAAGATTTACAGCGTTCGCAATTCAAGAATCAAGAGAAGTACATTAAAGAGCAGGAAAAATTGATCGACCGTTTTCGTGCAAAAGCTTCGAAAGCAAAGATGGCACAGTCGAGAATTAAAATGCTCGACAGACTTGAGCGGATTGATGATGTAGATGGAGCAGGCGGAGAGATCAATGTTCGTTTCGAAATGGACAAACAACCCGGCAAGATCATATCTGATTTACATATAAAGGATAAGAGTTATGGTGATCTGAAAATTCTTCACAACACTGAAACAAAGATTTTGCGTGGCGATAAGATTGCATTGATTGGAGCAAACGGTAGAGGTAAATCTACATTGCTTAGAATGATATTTGGATCAGAACCTTATCAAGGAAAACATGAAGCGACTCATAATGTAGTTACTTCTTTCTTTGCGCAGCATCAATTAGAGAGTTTGAATTTGAATAATGATTTGATCACTGAGCTTGCTGAATTTGCACCGACAAAAAAGGATGTTGAGTTACGATCAATTCTTGGTGCATTTTTATTTTCAGGCGATGAAGTATTTAAGAAGATAAAAGTTTTATCGGGAGGAGAGAAGTCAAGAGTTGCTTTAGCCAAGACAATGTTGAGCAAAGCGAATTTTTTAATTCTTGATGAGCCAACGAATCACCTAGACATGCAGTCAGTTGGAATCTTGGTTCAAGTACTCGCTGAATATGAGGGTTCGTTCATTATCGTTTCCCATGATCGATTCTTCTTGTCTCAAGTAGCTAATAAGATCTGGTGGATAGAAAATCAAGAAGTAAAAGAATACTTAGGGCCTTATGATGAGTACGAATATTGGGCTGAACAAAGAGCGAAAGAACAAAAAGCGATCGATAAAGGAGTTCAGGAAAATGTAAAGAAGGAAAAAGAAAAAGAGAAGGAAAAAAAGAAAGCTGAGCAGAAAGGAGAGCAGTCAGAAGAGGATAAGAAACTAAAGAAGAAGTTGAATACTCGTTTTCAGAATTTAGAAGAGAACTTACAAAAGGCGAAGAAAACGAAAGAAGATCTAGAGAAGCTGCTTGGCAACCCTGAAATTTACCAGAATACCGACAAGTTTCAGAAAGCGATGGAAAATTTCAATCAGCACGAAACAATCCTTAAGGAAATCACGAAAGAGTGGGAAGAGGTCTTCGAAAAGTTGACCGCTATGGAATAGTTTTTTATATTGCACAATCAATGGTCACTGCGCACAATAATATTGAGGTCTTCCTCAGCCGTAAAAAATCAAATCGACGAACGTTGATGAATACCCGTTTTGCGGCATTTATTGAGTTGTTGATTTTCGTTTCTGTGGTGGTGTTTTTTATTTTTTACTTTATTTAGCACGACCGTTTTAGATCCATTTTTTAGTCTTTATCTATCCATCTCTTACATCTAGAAGATCTGTGAAATCTGTGTAATCGGGGTCCATTTTATGGATATTTTTTATAATAACCCAATTTTCGCCTTTTTTCTTTCCAACCTCCACATCAATTAACATCAGTTGGCACCTTAATTTTGATAGTTTATCAAAAATCTTACAGAAATGCCTATCTGTTTTATATATTTGATATTATAATAAAAGAAATATATGATTACCCAGGTAACCTCAGGCGTGAAAGTAAGTGTGGAAGTTTTCTACAGACCGGACCAAAGTAATGCAAACGAAAGTCAGCATATCTTCGCATATAGAATCACGATCACAAATAATAGCGAATACTCTGTTCGTCTTTGCAGACGTAACTGGTTTATCATTGATTCAAATGCAACGAATCGTCAGGTAGAAGGAGAAGGAGTGATCGGGGAAAAACCAATCATTGGAACAGGTGAAGCGTACCAATATATTTCCGGTTGTAATCTTGAATCAGAGATTGGTAAAATGTATGGAAGTTATTTGATGGAAAGACTAATTGATAGCAAACAATTTTATGTGAGGATACCGGAGTTTCAGTTGGTGGTGCCGTATAAATTGAATTAATATTTGGTAAGTAGTAATTAGTAATTGGTGAGTAGCACTACTTACTACTCACTATTTACTACTCACTATTTAGAAAATATTTTCTCCAAGGCGATCTTCCGAAATTCAAAAATCTGTTTCACTTTTTTCTCAATAAATAATTTATTTAAAATATTCCCAATAAATCCTAGTGGAACTTCATAGTGTAAAATGTCAGTCATTTCGACGCCACCATTTACTTCTTTGAAATGATGTTGATGATGCCACATTTTGTATGGCCCTTTGCGTTGTTCATCGACAAAGAAATTTGGTTCTTGAACGTGCGTTATTTCAGTTACCCAACTCATTGGAATATTAAAAAGAGGTGAGACAGTATAGACGATCATTTGTCCGGCATAAGCTGGTCGACCTTTAATGTTCGAATGAATCACAAAATTCATTTCCGGAGGAGTTATCTTAGAAAGATTTTCGGGATCACTAAAAAATGCCCATGCTGTTTTAATATCGATTGGCAGCTTGTGCTTGAATTCAAAGTTTTTAAC
>JANOBV010000036.1:0-1452 GCA_031411835.1 Bacteroidota bacterium
TCCTGATAAACAGAAATTGGAATATTGAACTTTTGAAGTTGATCTTTTTGCAATTTTCTTAAGCGCGGCTTCTCTTTGAATAGAAATCCTGTGCAAGGGATGCGATGATTAAGAATGATCGTACTCACTTCAAGATCGTCATCTTCCATGATCACTGCGGAATTTTTTGCATCCAGCATATGATAGTGTATCGGGAAACGAAGAACAGTTTCAGAATGCTTTAATTGAACATCGATAATTTCTTTCAATGCTTCCTGACAATAAAGTTCAATAGGAACCGTGCGACCTTGAAGATGCATTGTTGAAAGCAATCCTAGCAGTCCGAGATAATGATCGCCATGTAAATGCGAAATGAAAATGTGATTGATTCGATGAAACTTGATTTTGTATCTATTCAATTGGATCAATGTTCCTTCGCCACAGTCCACTAAAAAAAACCGCTCATGGATATTTAAAACCTGAGCGGTGGGATGTCTTTGATATATGGGAGTGGCAGAACTACTGCCTAAAATACTAACTTCAAAAACCATTATTATTCAGAAACAATCATTCTTCGAGTGAAAGATTGATTGTTGTAGGTAATAGTATAGAGATAAATTCCGGAAGGCAATCCTTGTACATCTAATGGTAATGAAGTACCACCTTTTTGAAGAATCACATTTTTTTCGACAACATTTTTACCTAATAAATTTGAAACTGATAAATGTACATTAGCAGTTTTGGGTAAATAGACTGGTATGCTAGCAATACTAGAAGCTGGATTCGGAATATTTTGTCCAACAGAAAATGACAAATTCGAAACTGAAGAAATACCTACGTTATTTTCAATGTAAATAGTATATCCGGTAACCGCTTGCGGTATGCTTTGCGGCACTCCGAAGACTTTTCCATAGACCGTCAAATTAACTGTCAATGGATATACACCTACAATTCCTGCTGACGGAGCTGCTCCACTTAATAAGATACAAGCATCAGAGCCCCCGGGAAATACACCAGAAGAAGGAGTATTCGAATAACCAAAACCAGGAGGCAACCCAGCAACTGAAATGACTACCAATGAATCAATCGTTGCAGGCACTCCCATGTAAGTCGTATTTGTAAATACCTTCACTTGGATATCTGTCATGTACGGAACGCCAACATAAGAATGAGGCAAGCCAACAAGCGTATCCGGATAAATACCCGGGACATTATGAGTAATTGAAGTATCAGGTGTACACTGTGCAGACCCTGAATTTACTATTGCAAAAGTCATTGCAATAAGGAGGAAAATTTTTTTCATTGAACTATTCTTTGTGAAGTTGTTTTTCAACTTCATCCATAAAAATTAAATCAATTGCTTCGTTCACTGTAGGTACTTGAACAAGCATACCATCCAATTGAGAAATCGAAATTAATTTACGTACGTGATCTTGCACACCTGCAAGAACGAATGCTCCATTGTTATCTCGG
>JANOBV010000037.1:0-11106 GCA_031411835.1 Bacteroidota bacterium
TTATTGAAAGTAGATGTGGACGAATTAAAACCACTTACTGTTGGTCAAAGTGATGCTATGGAAACCGGAGATGATGTGTATGCAATTGGTACGCCCTTAGAAACAAGTTTAGGGCAATCGATCACCAAGGGAATTATATCAGGTGTTCGCGAGATTAGTGGAATGTCTTATTTTCAAACGGATGTGAGTATCAATTCAGGGAATAGCGGTGGCCCGTTGATCAATGAAAAAGGTGAGGTAATTGGAGTAACAACAATGAAACTTTCCGGTAAAGGAATTGAAGGAATTGGATTTTGCATTCCTTCGAAAACTGTTTTAGAAATGTTGAATATCAAATTCTAATTAGCAATTCCAATTATTGCAAATCAATTTTAACACCAAAGGCAAATGAAAAAAATATCAACAGGAATTTTTTTAGTAATTTATTTACTCCTCAACTATACAAATTCAAATTCACAGGGAATCAAAGTAGATTTCTTGGGCTTCAATGGAGTTGCTCAGAACTATGGGACCCCATTATTTTGGGGAATAGGATATGAGCAGAATTTTGGAGAAAAAATTTCACTCGGTCTAACTTACAGAAGCGGCTATTCATTTGATAGCGAGAACTCTTATTCCGATGTTGAATATGGTTTTTCAATACCAAATGGCAATGTATCATTTACAGTTTTTCACAACTGTACTTGGTCTGAATTTGCATATACATCAAAGTATTTCTTTAGTGACAATAGCGATGGAAGTTATTATGTTGCAAGCGGAATTAGTATGATGCAAACAACTGTTCAGTATGACTTGAACAACTTACAAGTTAATGGAATTTCCGACCCTACATTTTATGGTGATTTAAGTGAAGGTATCTATAAACAAGATATTACTCTTTTTCCCGTTTCAATTGATCTTGGGCACAGAGGTGAATTTGATGGTTTGTTCTATGATTACTATATCGGTTTAGGATTTTTGCCTTTCGGAGCAAATCCGGATGCTGAGCCTGCATCATTAGCTAGTCACGGAGTAGAACCACAGTTCGCATCTCTTTCATTTCGTTTCGGGATGACTTTCGGAGTTAGTTGGGCACGGTAATATAATTTTTGAAATTCCGGATGAAAGAAATGCGAAAAGGAATTGTTTTAATACTCAGTATCCTCTATAATTATTCGAATGTTTATTCGCAGTCGATAAAATTTGGTGTTGCTTTTTCAGGAATAACAAGGGAATATAAAAATACGGAATCTTTTACAATTGGATACGATCATAATGTAGGAGAAAAAAATTCTTTTGGTCTTTCCTATAAAATTGGTTTCCCGCCATACAATTCTTCACTTGGAACTCCATATTCCTTTTCTTCGCCCGACGGAACCGTTAATTTTCAAGTTAGTCAACAAGCCACATGGCATGAATTTTCATACACTTCGAAATACTTTTTGTATAATAATTCTGATGCAGATTTTTATGTTTCTAGTGGGATAAGTTTATTAAAATCAAAAAATGAATATGAGGTAACTAGTTTATCCGTAAACAACGATCCAAATAAATCGCAATATAAAGATCTAAGCGAGGGCATTTTTACCCAAAACGTCACATTGATCCCACTCTCTATAGACTTCGGCCATCGCGGTGAATATGATCGTTGGTTCCTTGATTACTTTGTAGGCATATCGATACTTCCTTTCGGTGCAAATCCTGATATTGAACCGGCAGCATTAGCAAATCACGGAGTTGAAACAATGTTTTCATCTTTTTCTTTTCGATACGGAGCAAGTTTTGGTATAAGCTGGGTCAAATAAATTTCGAATGAAAAAAATATTCACAAGAATAATTTTTACTTTGAGCGCTTTGCTTATTAGCACTTCTACCTATTCACAAGGAGTCAACCTTGAAGCTTATGGATATTCAGGAATTAATAAACGCTATTCACGAGCAGGTTGTTGGGGCGTTGGTTATGAGCACAACTTTGGTGAAAAATTATCTCTCGGCTTAACATATAAAAAACCTTTTTCTGCAAGTAATTCCGGCTATGGTTTCAGTGTTGATTATGGTTTTACAACAACTGATGGAAACGTACGTTTTTCGGTAAATCACTCCAATGAATGGCAAGAATTTTATTTCTCTTCAAAATATTTCTTCAATGACAATAGTGATGGCAGTTACTATATTGCAAGTGGGATAAGCCTGTTGCTTGCTACAAATAATTATAAAGTCAATGGATTGAGCAAAACACCATATTTACCAACATATATTGGAGATGTTGTACAAGGCGATTATCAACAATCAATAACGCTTTTTCCATTTGCATTAGATCTTGGACATCGAAGTAATTTTGAAGATATTTATTTAGAGTTGTACGTCGGCATGCAAATGCTTCCTCTGGGTGCAAATCCGGATGTTGAACCAAAGTTTTTAGCAGATCACGGTGTTGAAACAAGATATGTTCCAATTTCAGTTCACGCTGGAATAAGTTTAGGATATTCTTGGAAAAAATAATATTCTAAATAATTTTTAAAAAGCTTTCCAACCTTGCGCTTGCAACTTAACTTGATTACCTGATTTATCTACAAGATGCAATCCTTCTTCTTTTGCAACCATGTGTCCAACGATAGAAATATCAAGATGCATTCTAATTTTTTCGTAGTCATCTTGCTTGATCGTAAAAAGTAATTCGTAATCTTCGCCACCACTTAAAGCACATACTGTTGGATCGAGATGAAACTCTCTTGCTTTTTCAAATGTTTGTGGATCGATTGGAAATTTGTCTTCATATAAAGTACAACCTGTACCTGATTGTTTGCACAAATGCATTACTTCAGACGACAAACCATCAGAGATATCGATCATTGAAGTTGGATGAACACCTACTTGTTTTAATTTCTCAATGATATCGCGACGAGGTTCAGGTTTAAGTTGACGTTCGAGAATATAATCTGCATTACTTAAGTCCGGTTGTATTTTCGGGTTCTCAAGAAATATTTTTTTCTCTCTTTCGAGTAATTGCAATCCGACATAAGCACCACCAAGATCACCGGACACACAAATCAGATCACCAACATTTGCACCACTGCGATAAACGATATCTTCCTTCTTCGCTCTGCCAATTGCAGTGATCGAAATAACAAGTCCGGCTGTAGATGTTGTAGTATCGCCACCAACAAGATCGACAGAATATTTATCGCAAGCCATTTGAATTCCTTCGTAAAGTTCTTCAATCGCTTCAAGTGAAAAACGATTTGAAAGTGCAACAGCAACAACGATCTGCTTTGGAATTGCGTTCATTGCATAGATGTCACTCAGATTTACTGAGACTGCTTTAAACCCTAAATGTTTTAACGGTTGAAAAGTGAGATCGAAATGAACTCCTTCAACAAGCATATCAGTTGTAACGACTGTTACATCGCCTTCATTATTGATGATAGCGGCATCATCACCAATTCCTTTTACTGATTCTGAATTTTTTAATTCAACAAAAGATGCCAAGTGATCAATCAATCCAAACTCCCCAAGTGAGCTTAATTCTGTACGGTTTTCTTTGTTTTCAAACATGAAGCAAAAGTACAAAAAAACTAATGCCACGAATGCACGAATAATGGTTCGTAGCAATTATTAGTGTATTCGTGGCACTATAATCATACACTTAAATTAGTGCCACGAATGCACGAATAATGGTTCGTGGCAATTATTAGTGTATTCGTGGCACTAATTAAACTAAATGTCGTTTCTTGATCATTCCGCCCTTTGTATCTTTTATTCCGTGCGAAATCAAAAACGCTTGACTATCGAGTTTTTCTACTTCAGCTTTAAGAGTTGACAATTCCAAACGAGTAACCACAGTAAAAATAATATCAACTTCACTTAATCGATGTCCGTGCGATCCATAGCCACGTTTCCCTCGATAAATTGTAACGCCACGGCCTAATTGTTCAGTGATCATCAAACGAATGTCTTCGCTTTTCTCAGAAACTATTGTAATACCGATGTATTCTTCAATGCCGGAAATAAGATAGTCTACCGTTCTCGCTGCTGAAATATAAGTTAGAATAGAATACAATGCCTGTTCAATTGAAAGTACAAATGCAGCAATACAAAAGATGAAAACATTTATTATAAGAATGACATCGCCTATGGAGAGAATAGATTTTCGTGTAATTGATAAAGCGAGAATTTCTGTTCCGTCAATTACACTTCCGCCGCGCATTGCTAAACCAATTCCAACTCCAATAAAAAACCCACCGAAAACTGAAACAAGTAATTTGTCTGTGGTAAGTATCGGATAAGGAATAAAAACCAAACAAAGAGCCAGTCCTATAATTGCAGTAAGTGTCTTGAGGGCGAAAAATTTGTTGATCTGTTTATAGCCCATGTAAATGAAAGGCAGATTGATCACAACAATTAACCATGCAAGACTAAATCCGGACACTTCAGAAATCAGAAGACTGATTCCCATTACGCCGCCGTCGATAAAACCATTTGGAAGTAAAAAACTTTTCAATCCCAATCCTGCACTAAGCATTCCAACAACAATTAAAAATCCGTCGATGATTTGAGTCCGTGCATGGATCTTAAATAAATTGTAATCTTGTTTACCTGCTCTTTTAAAAACCCGGCCATTTTTTTTAGCGCGGTTTTTAGCATAAGTAATAAAGAGAGACTGATAAATTGGATTCATATATTTCAAATTAATGAGAGCCTCATCGATTGAAATATAAAAACAATGAACTTCTCAATTTAGTATGATCAGACAGCTACCTTTTGTTTCGCCATCAACGCTTCAATTTCATCGACTTCAACAGGAATATTTGCCATCAGGTCGATTGGTCCTTTTTCAGTAAGAAGAATATCATTCTCAATTCTGATTCCAAGATTTTCTTCCGGAATATAAATTCCCGGTTCGCAAGTAAAGATCATTCCGGCTTGCATTGGGAGATAACGATTCCCAATATCATGTACATCCAATCCTAAGAAATGAGAAGTGCCATGCATAAAATATTTTTTATAAAGCGGCATTTTGGGATCTTGTTTAGCAACATCAGCTTCGTTCAACAATCCCAGTCCGATCAATTCTTTCTCCATGATTCGGCCAACTTCTTCATGATATTTTGGAATTGTATTTCCAACTACCAACATTGCAGTTGCAGCACGTAACACACGAAGTACTGCATTGTAAACATCTTTTTGACGAGCGGTAAATTTTCCATTCACAGGAATACTTCTTGTTAGGTCGGCAGCGTAATTTGCATATTCAGCACCGAAGTCAAGTAGAATCACTTCTCCATCTTTGCATTCTTTATTGTTATCGTTGTAATGCAAAACATTTGCACTTGCACCACTTGCAATGATTGGATAATAAGCATGACCATTTGCACGATTGCGAATAAATATTGAAGTAATTTCAGCTTCGATTTCATATTCCATCACTCCGGGACGAAGAGTTGCAAGCACACGACGGAAAGCTTTGTTCGTGATCTCGACAGCTTCTGAAATTAATGCAACTTCAACATCATTTTTTATTATTCGCAAACGACCCATGATCGGGCCACTGCGTTCGTAACGATGATTCGGATATTTACCTTTCAATTCTCGAGCATAACGCTCGTCTCTATATTCAACTTCTGAAACAAAACGATCGTTCTCGTTTAGATTGATATATACAGTTGTTGAATGATGCATTAGTAGAGGAACAATGGATGCAAAATCATCAACCCAAAAAACTGTTTGAATTCCGCTTGCACTTCTTGCTTCTTCCTTCGAGTATTTATGTCCTTCCCAAACGGCAATGTGTTCATTTGTTTTGCGAACGAAAAGCATTTCTCGATATTCAACGATTGGATGATTCGGCGCAATAACTAAAATTGATTGTTCCTGGTCAATTCCCGACAACCAAAAAAGATCAGAGTTTTGACGAAAAGGAAAATTGCAATCACCATTGCGAGGCATTTCATCGTTAGAATGAAAAATCGCAATTGAATCTTTTTGCAATTCGGCTACAAATTTCTTTCTGTTTTCAATAAACAGTTTATTGTTGATGGGCGCGTACTTCATGTCAATTAGGTTTGTTGTAAAAATACTGTTTTTTTTAGAATTTCAATAACTAATATTAGAATTTACGAGGCATTTTGGGACATTCCATTTATTAAAAAATGCATTCTTATCAATCAATTTTCCATCACAATCTAAGTCATTTCTATTCACATCCTTATAAATCACTTTTAATTTCCCATCAATTAAGTTTTCAATAACATAATTATAAATTTCATCCTTCGAAGCCGATCTATAATTGCAGCCAATAGAAACACCAATCTGATTATTAAAAAGGTCCATAACTGAAGAAATTGAATCGGGCAATAAACCCTCTTCATCATACTTCATTTTCTTGAAAGAAAGGTAATTTGCTTTTTCATGAGCTCGACCTAAATTGAGAGCCTTCTTCCATTTCATATTCTGAGCTAATCGTGCCATCCAATAGGTATGTCGAAATGCATCAACTTTACCTCCGAATGGATCAGCATCTAGCAGTAAATTTTTGACTAAACTATCACTTTTCAATCGTGCTTCTTTAGTGATTTTAAATGCTTTTGCAGATACAAATGGATGCCCAATGACCCACCATTTTTCAGGACAAGACAATTTCCAAAATGAAGTGAACGAAGATTTTTGTCCAGAAGCATTCATTGAAAATGAAAATAAAACCAATACGAAAACACGGATTTTCACTTTGTTTAATTATAAATTTGTTCGATTACTAACGAAGATATGATTTATTCTTAAATTGCACCTATGAAGATTAATCTACGTAAATTAGTTTACATCGTACTCTTTCTAAGTGCATGTTCAGCGCCAAAATTATTACCTCTTTCTAACGATCAAGTAAAGGTAAATTTAAAAAAACATATTTCCACTTTAGCATCCGACGATTTTGAAGGAAGAGAAACGGGAACAGAAGGTGAATCAAAGGCCGGAGCATATATCGCAAAAGAATTTAAAGCAATTGGATTAAAGCCGAAAGGCGAAAAAGGTTTCGTTCAGAAATTCAAATTCAATTCAGGTGCAACATTTGGAAATAGTACTCAATTGGTAGTGAACAATTACATTTTCAAAAATGGCGCTGACTTTTATCCGCTCCCCTATTCCGGCAACGCTGTTGTAACAAATTATATTTCTCGTGTAGGTTATGGAATTTCAGATGCAGGTTTGAAACATGACGACTATCGCACAAAGGTGAATATTGCAAAAAGAATTTTTTTAATTGAAACCGGAACACCTGATGGAAATGAACCACATGGAAAATTTGCGGAGTGGACCGACCTTCGTAAAAAAATTGATCTTGCAATTTTAAAAGGTGCTGCGGCAATTATATTTATCAATTCAGATACATCCGTATCCGATCCTAAAGCCGATTGGTTGAATCACACAACTCCCGTAGCTATTCCTATTTTATTTGCGAAAGGAAAAGCAGCAAGACTGCTTCACGATAGCGTAATTACGAATTGTACAGTTGGTGCAGAAATTATTCATATTGAAAAAGAAGGAAGCAATATTGTAGGATATGTGGATAACAAAGCACCGTACACAATTGTAATTGGTGCTCATTATGATCATCTCGGTTATGGGGATGAAGGTTCGTTGTATAGAGGAGAAAAGGCAATACACAATGGCGCAGACGATAATGCCAGTGGCACAGCTGCACTTATTGAACTTGCAAAATTTGTTCGTGCACACGGATTGAAAAATAAAAATTATTTATTCCTAGCTTTCAGTGGTGAAGAAAAAGGATTACTTGGTTCGAATTATTTTGTAAAACATCCGACGATCGAAATGTCGAAAGTAAGTTGCATGATCAATATGGATATGTTGGGTCGTTTGAAGCATGATGACAAAGCATTGATCATAAATGGAACAGGAACATCTCCGCAGTGGAAACTATGGCTCGATTCAATTCCGACTGGTGATATGCGATTGAAAACAACGGAGTCTGGTGTTGGTCCAAGCGATCACACTTCATTCTATTTGCAAAATATTCCTGTATTACATTTCTTTAGCGGAACACATAGTGATTATCACAAACCAACTGATGATGAATCAAAGATCAATTACGATGGAGAAATGCAGATCATTGAATTGATTGAAACGATTTTAAGAAAAGCAGACGTTGCTGATAAATTAGTCTTTACGAAAACAAAAGATGATGAGAACGAAGATGCACCAAAATTTAAAGTAACATTAGGTGTTGTTCCTGATTATGCTTTTGAAGGTGAAGGAATGCGAATTGATGGAGTAACAGACGGTAAACCTGCCTCTAAGGCGGGGCTTTTAGCAGGCGATGTTGTGATTCAACTTGGTGAAAACAAAGTGTTGGACATGATGAGTTACATGAAAGCGTTGGGGAAATTCAACAAAGGCGAGACTACAAAAGTCAAAGTCATTCGAGAAAAACAAGAAATAGAAAAAGACATTACTTTTTAATTTCAGGAATTAATTATAAGTTCGTTGAATAGGATTTAAATTATGGAGCATAAAATTTCAGTAATTGGTGGTGGTAGCTGGGCAACAGCGATTGTTAAAATTCTTTCTAACAATGTAAGTAAAATTCATTGGTGGGTAAGAAGCAATGAAACTGCGGAGTTCATCCGAAAATACAAACACAATCCGAATTATCTGAGCGATGTAGAAATCGATTTAAATAAAATTGAAATTGAAACCGATCTTCGAAAAGCGATCACATCATCAGATATAATAATTCTTGCAGTGCCTTCAGCTTTTCTTAAAGCAACTCTAGGTAATATTTCAGGCGAAGATTTTAAAGGTCGCGCTGTTTTTTCAGCAATCAAAGGAATCATTCCGGATGACTTACTGATCATTGGCGATTTTCTTCATAAGAAAATTGGAATTCCAATTAGTCAAATAGGTGTAATCACCGGTCCATGTCATGCAGAAGAAGTTGCAATGGAACGATTGTCGTATCTAACAATTGCATCGCAGAACAAAGAGACTGCAACAAAACTTGCAACATTGATGGCATGTCGTTATATCAAGACGTGTGTGAGTGATGATATTTACGGAACAGAATATTCAGCAGTCTTAAAAAACGTAATTGCGATTGCGAGTGGAATTTGTCATGGTGTTGGATATGGCGACAACTTCCAAGCTGTCTTGATCAGCAATGCAATTCAAGAGATCGAACGATTTGTAAAAGCTGTTCATCCGGTTGATAGAGATATAAAAGACTCCGCTTATTTAGGTGACTTGCTTGTTACTGCTTATTCTTCATTCAGTCGAAACAGAATGTTTGGGACAATGGTAGGAAAAGGGTATTCAGTTAAGTTTGCGCAATTGGAAATGAACATGATTGCAGAAGGATATTATGCAACTAAGTGTATTTACGAATTGAATAAAAAGTACAATGTTCACATGCCGATTACGAATGCAGTTTATCATGTGTTGTATGAAAAAATTGCTCCGAGGATTGAGATGAAATTGTTGAGTGATCAGTTTTCATGATTTTTAAGCCACGAATTCACGAATGAGTTATTTTTCTATTCGTGAATTCATTGTTAGAATTTTAGTGTCCTTCGTGTTTAAAATACTGTACTCAATTCGCAAGTCTCTTTAAATTATTTGTCGCATTTAAAAATGAAACTCAATTTCCCAAGCCAAATAATGCCTCAGAGAAATTAAAGTGCACCGCTATTAATTATATATAGTTGATTTTAAGCATATTAACTGATAATGTAAGAATAATTTCGCAATTTGCGAATTGCGAATTGCGAAATTACTACTTTTGATTATGAGAAAACATAAAGGAATGAGGCCTCAGGACGTGGCAATTCTTCTTAAAATAACTACACTTAAGGATGAAAATTTTCAACTGACAAAGTTGGCGTTTTCTTTATATATAAGTGCTTCAGAAGTTTCTGAATCACTGAACAGAAGTCGACTAGCCGGTCTGATTGATTATAATAAAATGAAAGTGAATAAACAGAGTTTTTTAGAATTTCTTGAGTTTGGATTAAAGTATGTTTTTCCACAACAACCGGGAACATTAACAAGGGGAATTCCAACTGCACATTCACACGCTTTTATGAAAAAGGTTTTTTCGAGTGAAATTAATTACATCTGGCCAACTATAAAAGGTGAAGTTCTTGGCTTGGCTATTGAACCATTGTATCCAAAACAAATTGAAGCAATTGAAAATGATTCGGATTATTATAAACTGCTAGCATTAGTTGATGTAATTCGTGTTGGAAAAATTCGAGAAGTGAAATTTGCAATCAACGAACTAAAAACTATTTTTAATGAGCCACCAAGTAAATAAAACAAGAATAAAAGCAGTTGCAAACGCACTTGGTCCATTAAAAGAAAAAGTAGTTTTCGTTGGTGGTTCAACTGTCTCATTCTATTCAAACAGACAAGCGTTTGAAACAAGGCCGACTGAAGATGTAGATGTAATTGTCGAAATATTAAATTATTCACAGCGCACAAATCTCGAAGAAAGATTAAGATCCGTTGGATTCACGCATGATATTGATTCCGGAATTGCATGTCGATATCTGATCAACAATTTAATTGTTGACATTATGCCAACAGAAGATACAAGTATCGGATTCAATACAAAATGGTATTCCGAAGGTTTCAAAAAAGCTATTGATTACAATATAGATGACGACATTACAATAAATATTCTCAGTCCACCGTATTTTGTTGCAACAAAAATTGAAGCTTTTAAAAATCGTGGAAATGGAGATGGGCGAACAAGTAAAGATTTTGAAGATATCGTGTACATATTAGAAAATAGAAGTGAGATTTGGAATGAGATGATGGAAGCTGATGGCGAAATAAAAGAATTTTTAATTACTGAATTCAAAAAGCTTTATTCAAACCCTAACTTACTAGAATGGATTGATTCACATGTTGAAAGAGCTTCACCTCCTTCAACTTATTATATCATGGACGAAATAAAGAAATTTTGCAACTTTTGAATAAGTTAAACACAGAGGGCACTAAGAAAATAAAACATGGAGAGCACAAAGTTTCTCTGCGACTATTTTGCATTATCTGCGCTCCCGATAGTTATCAGGATCTGCTGGAGAAAAATTAATGCAAGTCCACAGACGGTTCAAT
>JANOBV010000038.1:0-50223 GCA_031411835.1 Bacteroidota bacterium
CTTAAATCAACTGTTCTCAGGATAAATTCAAAGTAAGCCCCCACAATTTCTTGATGCACATCTTTCTTAATCAAAGATAGAACAGTTATTGTGCCCTTTTTTTGTTTCTTTTTTTGGGCAAACAAAAAAAGAAAAATTGAAATCTAGAACTAGCAGCTAGCATTTACTGCACTATGAAATTAGTTTTATCGGACCGTGATGCCCTTGACTTTTGATCTGTTTAACCCGTGTCGGATTTTGATTTTCCTTAAAACGGTACTTTCAAAGTCAATCCATAAATCGACTCTTTATTTCCCAGAAAAATTACATCGAAGTCAAAATTCAAAACTCCGAATCCTTCTGATGTTATTCCTGCTTTGTATTTGTCGTGTAGTGGCCCTTCTTTCTCGTATGATTTCATATAACCGCCTTGCAGACCAAGCCAAACTTTTTTAGTACCTGCAACGCTCATCATGTAACGTAGTCCATAGGTTGCAACGATATTTAGATTCGTAAATTTTTCTGATGACCAATCTGCAAATGAATTTACACTATAGCTTAATCCGGTTTTAATGTAAGCGTTACCGTATTTGTCGTCTAAAATTATTGATAGATTAAATGCGGCCATAGGACTCCATCGACTCCCGATCAGACTCATTCCGAATGCAGGAGTTAATTCGAGTAGATCGGTTTTGTCTCTGCTATGATCTTTTATCGTCCAATGTTCATTTGTCTTTTCGATTTCAATTTTTGTACTCTGTCTTATAATTTTTTTATCCTCTAAAGCAGCTGCTAAAGCATCTTTCAAATTTATACTCGATACTTTTGATAGGTCACTTGGGTCTTTGAGATAAATATGAAACTCGTAATCATTTCCTAATGCATAGATGATGTATTCGTATGCCGGAAGTTCGAGACTCATTGACTGCAGTTCTTTTTGAACATTCACGGCCGATTCTATGTAATCTTCATTCTCTGCTTTCAATCTTCGCTTTCCATTTGGATGAACAAAGTAATGTGTCACTTTAGATGTATTTGGAAAAGTGCCATTCTTCATTGCTAGATCTACATCTGCAAGAAATAATGTTTTCATGGAATCAAGATTATTGTAAAGTTCGAGATCACTTGTGTTTTTGCCTAACAAGATGATTTTTATTCCGGGCATTGGATTGATAATGATTGAATCTTTATCAGTGTTATCAGAAATGTAGGCGTCGTCATTGTCTTTGCATAGCGCGTTTGTGTTTAGCAATAGTGCAAAGCAAGCCCATAAAGCACATGGCAGTAGTTTTTTCATAAGTATAGTTGGTTGATTAAGTTAGAAATTTCTTTTCAATTTTATTGAAGAGTTGTCGTTCGAATTTTGTTCAATAGAACCAGAACTCTTTAGCCCGAGGCGGAATTGAAATCCTTGAGCAAATGTAGTTTTAGTTGCAGGTTGTATTATTGCATCTTCGAAATCCATTTGTACATAACGAGATTTTTTAGCTTTTGTAATTGCAATGGTTGAATTGTTTTCTATTACTGTACTAATAGATGAGTCGATGGTTACAGGGATAATTGCAACTTGCTCTTCTTGTCTAACACTTTCTTCATGCACCGGAATAGAAATCCTTGCTTTATTTCTATTCTCTTTTTTTACTTCCTGCATTATCGAATTACTAGATGCATTTATTTCAGAATGACTGACAATTTTTTCTGAATGTTCAATTGTTGGTTTTATAGATGGAGATGTATTGGCAATTTCAGATTTCGGTTGCGTTGTTTTATTGATCCAAATAATTCCACTTAATAATAAAATGAGAAAACACGCTGCAATTTTCATCCAAGTTCTATTATTCCAAAGCAATACAGCTTTTTCTTTTTTCTCATCACTTTGCAACATAGCCCATTTTGCATCCAGATTTGGATTATATCCTTCAGGTAATGAATCAAGCGAGTTGATCTTGTCGGCAATTATTTTATTCTCCCTGTTCTCCATAGCTCTTTGTTGTTTGAGATATCATTCCTCTTAATTTACTTTTCGCCTTTGTTAATTGTGTTCTACTTGTTACTTCGCTAATATTTAAAAGAGCGCCAATTTCTTTGTGATCATATCCTTCGATCACATTCAAATTAAAGACCGTTCGATAACCTGTCGGCAATTTCATAATATGATAGTTGAGTTCTTCTGCTTCAATTGCATTTAGTACTTCTGCTTGCATTGGAATGTCAATTACTTGATCATCTACTACAAACATTAAATTTTGTCGTTGTCTGATCATCATCAATGATTCATTTACAATTATTCTTCTTGTCCAGACATATAAACTATGGTCACCGGTGAAATTGAATTTTGAAATATTCTGAAATACTTTCATGAATCCTAGCATCAAACAATCTTCTGCATCTGCATGTTGAGCAACATATCGAAGACAGATCCTGAACATTGGTGGGTACATTCTTTCGAAAAGCTGCTTCTGAGCTTTCTTGTCGCCAGTGATACACAGGCTTACAAAATTTTCGTCGAATGGGGTCATGTAACTCTATAATGCTTGCGGGTCGGCAAACGCTGCCTCAATCTATTAATATTTTTCCAAAACGTGTTAAATATTTAATATTGAATTGGTTAAAATTGAGATAAAATGCAGTTGGATAATGATTGGCAGCATCTATTTGGAGACTTAGCTCTTTTTAAAATTGATTGTAATTGTGTAATAGTTTCACAAAATTTGTTGCCGACCTTCGTGACCAAGCAGAGAACCATTCAGTTCATTCTAAAAACCGAATTGTTCTTTAAGAATTATTTATTTTTGAATTATACTAAAACAATAAATGAGAAACAAATTACAATTTATAATAGCGTTAATGCTATTTGTTACTGCGACAACAAATAAGGTCAATGCAGTCGTTACATTGCCGGTTGGATTTAGTCAAGTTTTAGTTGCCGGTGGAATAACTGCACCGACAACAATGGCAACTGCGCCTGATGGAAGGTTTTTTATCGCTCAGCAATTTGGACAACTAAAAGTACTGAAAAATGACACTTTGCTCACACAACCATTCATGACTCTAAATGTAAATACTGATGGTGAAAGAGGATTGCTCGGTGTTGCTTTCGATCCGAATTTTACAGTAAATCAATATATTTATGTTTGCTATACAGTGGCAAGTGGATTGTATAATAATGTAAGTCGTTTTACAGCAAGTGGCGATACAGTTGTTCCCGGAAGCGAATTGGTAATTCTTCAACTTGATTCACTAGATAATAATTACCATGGTGGCGGACATTTGCAATTTGGTCCTGATGGAACTTTATATGTTGCTGCCGGTGAAAATGGTCATCCATTGCGATCACAAAACATAGATAGTTATCTTGGAAAAATTATCCGGATTAATCCTGATGGTTCAGTTCCGTTGAACAATCCATTTCCCGGTCCCGGAAAAAGATCTCGTGTTTGGGCTTATGGTTTACGCAATCCATTCACGTTTGCGTTTCAACCCGGAACAGGAAAATTATTTATCGATGATGTCGGTGAAATTACGTGGGAAGAAATTAATGATGGTACAGATGGCGGACATAATTTTGGTTGGCCAACTGCTGAAGGTGTGAGTACTGATACTTCTTTTGATAATCCATTTTTTACCTATCTGCATGGAACTGCCGATGGACAAGGTTGCGCAATTACAGGCGGAACATTCTTTAATCCTGTTACATCAAATTATCCGGCGATATATAATGATAAATATTTCTATATCGATTATTGCGGGAATTGGATAAATATGATCTCGCTTACAACGCCTCCAACGCGAACAACTTTTGCTTCAAACATTGCATATTATTCTGTTGGAATTACAACGGGCCTTGATGGAAATCTATATTTTCTTTCGCGTGATGATGAAGCTCTTTACAAAATTGTTTATTCTGTAAATCCTGCGCCTGCAATTTTAAACCAACCACTCAGCCGTACTATTTCGGTTGGTTATCCTGTTACTTTCTCAGTGACAGCAAGTGGATCTGCTACTTTGAATTATCAGTGGCAGAAAGATACTGTGGCTATCTCCGGAGCAAATGCAGCTGATTATACAATACCTGCTGTCGCTTTTGCTGACTCCGGTAATTATCGTGTTGTTGTTACCAATTCTTTTGGAAGCGATACTAGTATGTATGCACATTTAACAGTTACTGCAAATCAACCACCGCAAGCAGTGATCGATACACCATTGACTAATACATTTTATACTGCAGGTCAAGTAATCAATTTTTATGGGGCTGCGACCGACCCTGAAGACGGAGTGTTAGCAGCTACAACTTATCAATGGGTTCTTGTTTTTCATCATGACCTACATGTTCATCCGGGACCAACAGTTCCTTCGGGAGCTAATTCAGGTTCATTCACTATTCCAAACACCGGAGAAAAATCAGCAAACGTTTTTTATAGATTATTTCTGATTGTACAAGATTCAGAAGGGTTGACAGATTCTGCTTATGTAGATATTCTTCCTAATACAAGCACGATCACGATCAATACCGAACCAACAGGTTTAACACTAAATCTTGATGGACAACCATTCGTTACTCCTTATTCAGTTCTGAGTGTTGAAGGAATGTATCGTATGCTGAATGCTCCATACTCTCAAATGTATGGACAGACTCAAATGATGTTTACCAATTGGAATTCCGGTGGGCCACTTACGCAAACTTTCCAAACATCGGTGATTGATATAACTTATCTTGCAAATTACGATTCATTACAATTGGCATACAGTCTCGGTAATGATACAGTATTTTGTTTAGACTCTGTTATTGTACTTGATGCCGGAGCAAATTATACTAGTTATGCGTGGACTGATGGGTCAGTTGGTCAGTTTTTATCTGTGCCAACTTCCGTATTGGATACATTTACAGTCGGAGTTACCGTAGTTGATATTTTAGGAAGAACCGGAAACGATTCAATTGCTTATGTTGTTGATATTTGTAATTCTGTACCGCAATTGAATAATGAAAATGTGAATGTTTATCCGGTTCCGTCAAATGGAATGATCAACATAGGAAAGGTTTCAGAGAATTATTATCTGAATGTAATTGATATGACAGGAAAAATTATAATGAAAAATGAATTTGTTAGAGGCGGTGAAATCAAGACAATTCAACTTCGACCAGGATTATATTCAATTCAGCTGATCTCGGAAAACAGAAAGTTATTATTACAAAAAACTATTTCAGTAGTTAAATAAATAGAATATTTCTATTTAAAATATTTTTCAATTGAATTTGAATACAAAGGTCCTCTGAATTTAACTCAGAGGACTTTTTATTTATGGTTTATTTCTTTTGTTACTTTTATTCCATTAAATTGGACAAATGATTTTTAAAAATGGTGTAAGATCGAATGAATTAGGGCTCACTAGGAAAAGTACTGCCGTCTTAGTTATTTCTATAATGGCTCCGGCAGTAATTTTGCAATTGTTAGTCTTGTTGTTTTCAAAACACACTTCCGGCAGATTTAATAATACAATTTCCGGTAATACTATTAATTACTTGAGTCTATTCTTTGTAACGCTTTTTTTTATATCATTTCAAAAGAAACTTTCGCACGAACTAATATTAGTTTTGTCCGCATCAATACCGGTCGCAATAACATATTTATACTTTCAACTATTTGAAGAGATTCAATTCGCAATACTATTTTCTATATTGCTTGGAAATTTTCTACTTCTATTTGGCGTAAATCAATGTCTTCTCAGAGTAAAAAGTGCAATCCTGGCAATTATGTTAGGGTTTACAATTGCTACTTTGATTAATCGTAGTATCGTGATTATCTATCGCTATAATCTTTTTCATACAGAGATAACGACAAAAAGAATTATTTTTGAAATCACTTATATTTTATTTGTCAATATTTTCATACTTATTTTCAGCAAGCTTTTCAGAATAAGAAATTCTCCGGATCAAGTATATTATGAGGATATTTTAGATCAGGATGCAGAGTGACTTTTTGTAACACTTAATTAATTTAATTCGAAAACAAATATTTAGTTTTCCGGTAATATTTATTACCTTCCAAATTAATTCTTCAAGACGTGAAAATTACCATTAAGATTATTAAGGCAATTCTTCTATTTATATTTATTTCTTCAGCCATTTCTGCGCAAAATAATTTCTTAAAAATTGTCAGCTCTTCGGAATCATTTAATGGTTCAACAATAAGTCAAAATACCGATCATAGTTATATTATAACAGGAACTGCATGGACAGCAAACGGTGAGCAAGTTTTTCTAATGAAAACTGATTCGTTTGCCAATGTTGAGTGGACTTCTTATTATGACCATGTTTTATATAGTAATGGAAAGAGTGGTTTGCAATTTCAAAATGGATATATCATTTCAGGAACTATTGTTACAAATAATGGGAATTTTTCTTTATTATTTAAAACAGACTCGCTCGGCGCAATCGAATGGGAACGTGCCTATGGTACTTTTTCATTCTCGGAAAATGGAATGAAAATGATTTTAGATCGAGATAAAATTTTATTAGGAGGTATGCTCACACATCCCGGGCCTGTTTTTAGCAACTTGGATTTTGGTTTAAAGATGATCGATTCTTTAGGTAACATTTTATGGTCTAAAAAATATGGAGGTCCTGCGTCTGATATCTTAATTGATTTTTTTAAAACAAATGACGAAGGTTTTATTCTTTGCGGTATTTCAACCAGTCCCAATGATTCATTAGATTGGGGAATTTTGATCGTCAAAACTGATTCTATGGGTACAATGCAATGGACAAAGACTTATCAAAACGGCTATTACCATCACAGTTGTAAAATTGTACAGGATGACAACGGAGAATATACAATTGCCGGTAATTATTATGAGCAACCTTTTCTCACCTCTTATTTACTGCATATTGATTCCATTGGTCAGCAAATTTGGGCGAAGCAATATCATGACATGGTTTATAATTGCATACAAAAAACAAATGATGCCGGGCACGTTGTTGGTGGTTATCTTTCAGACTCTATGGGGACTATTCTGAATGGCGCAGTGGTGACTACAGACAGTGCGGGTAATTTATTAGATGCAAGAAATTATACTGATACAATAAGTACGATTTGGGATCAAATAATCAATAATAATGAATATGGATATACTTTAGTAGGTCACGGTGACGAAGTAACGGAAAGGTGGGAAATAATTCTTAAAGTTGATTCTACCGGTTTTCTTGAATGCCCCCATTCAAATTTTTCGCCATTGGTAACAAACATAACTTTTATCGACACTTCAATTGCAATCGAGTCAGATCAAAATGATTCGACGATAATTCCGGCCTTGAATAAAATTCCTATTCAAACAATTGAAACTGTTATTTGTCAAACTAATTCTATTTCTAATGAAATAATGTCCGAGGAAATTGAAATTTATCCGAATCCGTTTTCTTCGCAAATAAATATCAAGTTGTCACTAACCTCTGATGATATCATTATAAATATTTATAATGTTCTTGGAAAAATTGTATTCAGTAGCATACAAAAATCAACTGAACTGATTAATCTTGTATCGCTAAGTCCTGGGATTTACTTTGTGGATATTCAATGGGGCAACAAAAAGGTTAGAAAAAAAATAATTAAAATATAATCTTTGTTTCATGAAATTAGGTTGACGATCTAAATTTCACTTTTAATACCCTTCTTGTATTGGTTGCAAATATTGGTTGATGTGCGAATTTTGCTTTCAAAAATGTTCAATTCAGAAAAACTACTTGTTTACAGCAAAGCAAAAGAATTCAACCTTGAAATAAAAACTGAAATTCTCTCCATTGAAAAGTTAGACCGAAGTGCGAAAGATCAATTGCGAAGAGCTGTCATGAGCATCATGTTAAATATTGCAGAAGGAACAAGTCGTTTCGGCGATGCTGACAAAAGAAAATTTTATGTTATTGCAAGAGGAAGAGCGATTGAATGTGTTGCAATTTTAGATCTGCTAAGTGCCGAAAAGATAATCAGCATAGAAACGTACAATAAATTTTATGCTAAAGCTGAAGAGATCTCGAAGAGGCTGTATGGAATGATAAGGTTCTTGGAACCGAAAAAGCAGAATTGGAATTCAGTTGGAGTTTGAATTTGTGTGCGAGTGTGGAGCTCGAAAGCTTTTATAACTTTCGAAGTTTCACACTCACACTACACACTCACACTACACACTCACTTCTGTGTTTTGTACTCCTTACGGGACTGAGTTCGAACCATTTCTTGGAAGATTTGAAAAAAATGTGGGGTTTAAAACCTTATTTAAAAATAATTTCGCTGAAGGCATAAAATTACTTATAGCAAGCCGTTATCAAGGGCAATATTTAAAAGTGATTTAGCTTCGGCAATAGAAAAAACAAAAATGGTTTTACTTCCTGGATTGACTGATGAGGCTAGTCCAACTAGTCGACCTGTTTCATCCAAAACTGGAGCACCACTACACCCTTCGAAGTCATTTTTATCTTCAATTACATTTTGCGTATGAAATATATGATAACGACCAGCCGAAGTTATATATTCCAGATCTTCCTTCAATACGACTATAGTTTTGGATACTGCTCCATTGAATTCAGGATGAATTCTTCCACAAAAGCCGTAATATAATCCAAAACTAGGATTGCAGGATTCGTCAAGGTTAAGAAATACTTTATGACCCGCATCAATTTTATATGCGCCAAAATCCCATTCCGGCTGGATAAATTCTACGTTCTCCTTTAGTTCACAAAAACTTATATCTAAGGTCTCGTCATAATAAGCATGTATATCTTCAAATGATTTAATTTCTGGAGCTCTCATCGCATCTGGCAGTTTGTACATTTTAAAATAGCATAACTCTCCTACTTTGTAATTTATAGATTGAAGACCTTCGACTTTCTGATTTGTCTCTAAACATGCAAAGTGGCCTTTGATATCTGTAACATAGCCACTGTTAATAGAAAATACCTATTCTGATAAAGCACTATACATCCTGACCCCCACTGCACAGGAGTAAAGTCAGGTTCTGGTTTTGTGATTACCACATGAAATGATGATTTACCTATTAGGTTAATGATGTCCACAATGACAGAGTAAAGTAATTGTTTTACTTCTTCGAAATCTCTGGAATTAAATTTTGAATTCGTATTGTCATAGCTGCGACGCTAACATTAAATTCCTTTGCAAGTTCACTTAGTGTAGAATCATCAAATGAAGATATTTTATTCCTCTTTATTTCGCTTTCAATGAAATGAAATGAATTTAATTAGAAATACGTTTAACGGAACCGAAAGAATGGTAGAACAAAGTTTGTATAATTTTGGTACTTCAACTACAATTGGTTTTGACTACGTGGTGAGAAATCTTCTGGAGTTTATTAATGTAAATAATCAAAAATATCCTAAAGTAAACAAATACCATCATTGGGTTCGTCAAATAAAAAACCAATTTTATCGCCAGAAGGAAGATTCATATAGCTTAGAAGAGATAAAAGCTATGAATGCGTTATTGGAATGGGATTAAAGAATGGTAGATAATAAAAAATTGAATCCATATTGGGTCAATTCATGATTAACACAATTTTCTTTTATTCGATATACCAAGTAGCAGCGACCCAGTTCAGTTACTCAATAATATAAACTGGATTACTAATTAGTCGGGTAATTAAAATATTTAAATTTTAATAAAAGTGATAATAAATATTAGTGGAACAAAAAAAGTGTTAGTTTCAGTTGAAAGTAGCTCTATAGACAACATTCTTAAACTTAATCTCAAATTGGTTCTAGTACAGATGAAGCAGGCAAATGTCTATGAGGATTTGAAGAATTTATGGGCATTAAAGCCTATTTTATTTAGATGATCCTAAATAATGGACAATTCAATTAAATATTTCATCAATATTTATGAGGTCATTTCTATCATAAACTATAATAGGTGGCTCCCACTTTAGTTGTCTCTTATTTGGTGAATTCCTAAGCCAAACTTGCAATTCAGAGTTCAGAGTTTCTGGATTCGTTTCAGCATCCTTTTGATCAAAAACTATAATAAAAAGGTGGTGCCATGATGCGTGACTATCTGGACTTCCAATCATTTCTTCAAACCACTTTTCATATTTATAGTACAAATTTCGACTTCTCTCATCCATCTTAGAAGTTAAAAATGTGTTATTAACCATTCCGCTTCCATCAATAATTACATGAATATAAACGCTAAAGTCTGGACCTCCATCGTTAAAATAGTAAGCGTCATAATACATACTCACATTTTGTGTGTCTGCTTTTAAATTCCATTTGAACAACCACGGACAACAATCAAACTTCCATGATCCAGAACTATCTCTTTTAGGAACAATCTTATTATTTGTGTCGAGTGTTTTATAATTTTTAATAACACTATCATTAAACCACTTATTGATTGCGTTTTTTATAATCTTTTTTGTTTCATTATCTGATAAATTACTTGGTGTCTTTTCTGCTATATATTCTTCGTAGGTACGTCTACTAATTATTCCAAACGATTCTTTAATATCATTATTGGAATTAGCATATTGCATATCTATTTTTCTTTCGAAAACATTTCTTAAACTATCAGATCTTCTGATTGAAACTGCATACACACTATCTCGAATAAATATTGCAGAGGTATAGGCTTTTTTTAATTCTGATTGCTGCTTCTCATTTTCAGCATCCGAATCTGATTTTTGTTTTATTGCCCCCAAATATGATAGTGCGGAGGAACCAAACGCCATAAACACTCCTATTAGAAAAAGAAAGTTGGCCGCTTTCTTCAGCTTGGGGTGGCTTCCTAAGAGTTGCACAATCCCAGCAATTGCGGAACAACCTGCTCCTATAAAAATAAATATTTCTGCCTTCATAAATAATTGATATGAGAATTAATTATTCAAACGAGACCAGAACATTTTTTAATTCGTCCCTCCCATAAATGAAAAGAGAGCGATGGTCGTTGTTATTTAGCTTAGCGTTTCTTTCATAGCCAACCCAAAGGTTCATTTCTTCTGATAACATTTCATCCATTGTTTTATCTCTTTCATCCATAACAATAATTAATACATGTGAGTAGGTTTGATGAGTTGACTGATATGCACTAATTGCATCGTACCATCTCGAATACTTATAATATAAATCCCTTGATTTTTCCGTTAGCTCATTGGTAATAAAAGTACCCTCTTTTAATTTACTTCCGCTGTCAACAATCACATGTACATACTTATGATCATTCGGAGTTTCCATATTCCAAAAATTTCCATCCCAATATGTACAAATATTTTGAGAAGTGATTTGAAAATTTCTTTTGAATTTCGTGCTACCTACTAACCAACAACCCGCAGATGAAGTATCGTTATCCATCCATAATAATTTTGGATCATATACTATGGACTTGCCAATATTCTCTCGAACCCATTTATTCATTGCAGCACGAACTATTTTTTCAGTTTCTTCTAAAGAAAGATTTAAAGGCACTTTCTCCCCAAGAAATTGATCAATCGTTCGATGACTTAATATGCCAAAAGCTTCCTTCATATCGTTTGCATAATTTGTGTGCAGCATATCTATTTTAAATTCTGCATCTAAATGTGCTTGCCTAATACTATCTTGCGATTGTTTATTCAAAGCATCTTGTTTTTTTTCATTCAATATATGGATGCTGTCAATCTTTGCTGTATTGCTTTTGTATTGTTGGGCTAATTCATTTTTGTTTTCACTTTCGGTTCTTTTACTACCTACTAGATTAAATATACCAGATACGAACGCTAGTAGTGCGGCAACAATTAAAATTCCAGATTTCCAATTATCCGGAAATTTATCAATAAGAAGCCCAATAACTGCTGAAGCAAAAGCCATAATCATGGCAAGGATGAGGTAAACATTTCCCGACATATATTTAAGATTAAAATTAATTACTAAAACGACCACTATATCAAAAATATAAGAGGCGCTGATTCAGCGCCTCTTATAAAATTATCCTTCCACACCCGGAATTAAATTAACTGCAATATCAAGCCCTTCAATTCCATTTAACACTGCGAAGTCGATAATCTGATCGGCTGAAAGACAATGAGTATAAGATTGTCTTTCATTCTTTGCATTTTTACCGTAACCAACCTGCATTCCGCATACAGTTCCATCGGTGTAAAAAATTGCACCCCCACTTCCTCCTTCGTATACAAACCCATCCGTTGCAAAACCCGGTACAACATTTCCATGAATATTAAAATTCATTATCCGAGAAACGTTTGACCCATTAAATGTAATGTGGAATGTAAAATTAATGTTCTTTCGGTTCTCAGGACCATTTTGAGCAATCATAGTATCCGGAAAACCAATTGATCCTACACTTCGACCTATTTCAGGTAAACCTCGTGATAACCTAACAATTTCCTGACTTGGCGGGTTTGCTAATCTCAGAAGAGCGATGTCACTTGTTGGGTTCTCACCAATAACAGTTGCTAGAACAGGGGGAATTCCCGCAGCGATGTCGGTAGCACGAAGAACCAATACTTTTTGAAATGCTGGCTGATTCACATCTCCATTTGGATGCAATACATGCTTTGCTGTTACAATAATTCCCGGTGCGATTGCAAATCCCGACCCATAACCAAAGGTTACATTGTTTACTGGAGGTTGATTATTTACACGAGTTTGAACTGCTGTTTGACCTAATATAGCATAGGTTTTGCTTTGCATAATTTGGTAAGCGTTTCTGTACATAAGCTGATTTTTTTTAAATGTTAGCTCGATTGACTTCAAGTTCTGCGCCATAACTAATAGATTACTTTTTTAAAGTCTGTTTTCTCCAAAGTCCTCACCAATATTGGCTTTCAGCTTCATGACAAATTGGCAAACCAATAAAGTGTCTTTCCTGTTTTAATGCTACGATGGGAAATTTTACAGTTCTTATCGGTAGGATTTTCTTTTTTGATTTTTTGCAAATACAAATCAATAATATAGCTTTGAAAGCATGATCAGGAACTTTTAATCATACATAATTTAATGGCCAGCCTTTACAAAGTTCAAAATTCAATTTAGTTATCATGGAATACATATCAACATCAATTTTAGCAACTGGACTTGAAATTAAATCAACCGAACTTTTTGCCAAACTAAGTCAGCTTGGTTGGGTAGATAAAATAAATGATAAATGGGTTTTAACTGAACTAGGGAGACAGAAAGGTGGCCAAACCAGATCTAACCCGAAGTTTGGTGAGTATGTTGTTTGGCCAGAAAATATTTCAATTGAAACCGGGCAACAAAAAGAAAAACCAAAGCTGCTCAATGCAACAACAATTGGTAAACACTTTGATGTTTCATCACAGCGTTTTAATCTTTTGATTAATGAATTAGGATGGATTGAAAAAACTACAGCTGGTTGGGGAATAACTAAAATCGGGAAAGTACTAGGAGGAAAACAATTCGAGCATGAAACTTCCGGCGGAAATTATGTTTTATGGCCTGATAATATTTTGAAAAACAAAGATATTTTGGAAATGTTTACTGAAAGTCCGAAAAATAAGTCAGTAAGTAAACATGTTGACTTGATAATTGAAAAAGAAGAAACAGATACAGTAGCAGACTTTAGAAAAAAATATCCCGCAGAATATAGAACCAAGGACGGGCATTATGTTCGATCAAAAGCGGAATTAACTATTGACGACTCTCTTTATCTCTGGGGTATTGCACACGCTTATGAAAAGAAACTTCCTAATACTGAAGAGAATGTTTACTCAGACTTTCACATTCCTTCTGGGAATGGGAGACCTAAAGCAGTTTACATAGAATATTGGGGAATGGAAAATGATGAAAAATATAATCAGCGAAAAAATAAGAAAATTGAAATCTATAGTCAACTTGGTTTGACTCTTATTCAATTGAATGATGCGGATATTAAAAACATTGAAGACTCATTGCAAAAATATTTATTACAGCATGGAATAAGAGTTAATTGACAATAAAATTGCGTAAATATTTATATACTGACGTTGGGTTATTGTTTTATGTAATCTAACGTTTATTGTCATTTAAATAATTTGGACTAATTACCATTCAGATCTAACAACTATTCGATCTTCTATCTTGAGTTTTAATTGATTCGAAAGTTGAATTTGAAGTAGTAAAATTTATTGTCAGAAATATTTATAAAGTACTTTCGGTATTTCAGAAATTTAAATACATTTATCCAGTTGACTCGAGAAGACAATCGAAAGTCTGTTAAAAGTTAAATTGAATATTTTAATCGTTATTTGCTTTGCATTTTCAAATAACGAAATCAATATTGTAAAATTTATTGCTATTTTTTATAGGAGGTCTCACTAATTTTAATTGTTAAACCAAAATAAAATATGAAAAAAATATTTTACTTATTCTGCCTTGTTGCATCTATTTCAGTAAACGCAGCCACAATCAATATTCAATTCATTCATGATGAAATTGTTTCATGTAAAGAAAATGAGGTCACGATCCACTTTCGGTTTGATGCACCTTATACAACACCAAATGGAAATCACCTTTTTATAGGGTTAAAATCGGATTCTACTATTAATGTCGGTGAAGTATTTCAATCCGTGTCAATGGTTAAAATTGGAGATTGGAAATTATTTGATCTTGGAAGCTCATCATTTGCAAACAATGCAATTTTTGATTCTGTAGTTAATCTGTTTGTAAATTGTAGTGCCATTTCAAATGATACAACTGTAAAAACCTATAAAGATTCATTGGCATTATTTGATGGTGCAATTTTAGCTAACCGACTACCTTCAGCACTTTGGGAAGCAACAAGCTTTACTACTCCCCAAGCAGTTTCAGAATTTGTATACAATTTTTATTTCGCTGCTTTTGGAGCAGCTGCCTCCAATACCGATACAGTTAAAATAAATTATATCGATGTCTTTCGTTCATTAAACGGAGGAGCACCTTTAACTAGGACATTAAAGTTTATCAATTCCGGCCCATCACCATCAGGAATAAATCCTTTTTTCATTGAAGGCAAATTTAATTTCAGAGACTCCATCAAGTGTACATTTGTAAAATTTAGAAATGTAACAGTTTCCTTTACCGGATATAGTAGTACAACTTCTATTAACAATAATACTTTTTCACTTGGCAATATTCCTTATCAGATTAATTTCACCGATACAATTGTCATTACCGAAGAACTGGAATATCCAAATTATGATTCCACTTGCATTGAAGCATGTCTATCGGCTGAACGACAATTCTTTTCCTCTTTCACGTGGGGTTGCAGTGATCATTATTATTCAGGATATGTTACAGACAATTTGTGTCAAAATAATACTAGTACTGTCCCATTGAATCGAGGAAGCAAGCGTCCTAATCTAATAATTTCCAGATTACTTCCACTGCCTGTAGCCGGTTCAGGCACGCCAACTGCATTTTGGGATACGAACCTTTCTACAAATACTTGGAAGTATCGGATTAAAAATACAGGTCTTGATGCTGCAAAAAATTTAAGCATTGAATTAAGTGAATATCGATTTGCTCTTTCTTCGTTTTACTATCTTAAAGATTCTGCGCAACTCCATTTTACTTATTTACCATCAACATCTCAAATTGTTGATACCTTCTTTAGTCCGTATCCTCACCGCGATAGCACCAATCTACAACCGTTTTGTGTTCGAAATTTTTATCCTAATTCATTAATAGGTGTTGCATATGCAATCGATCAGCTTTTGCCGGGTGATTCAATAGAGTATGAGTTCCCACTAGAATATTGCCATCCTTTCAGAGACACAAGTATAGTAGCAGGTTCATTTACTGAATTTGATCAGGAGAAAGCGTTAAATTCATTCGCGACTTTTGCGTTCTATACCTCTGAATGCAATGAGTCGCCTTTTCGAACAGTAAGTCATAGCGACATTTCAAATGGCGAATTTGGAATTGAGTCGCCAAGTAATCTTAGTATCAATGGCGGCGGGAAAAAGCAATTGTATTTACAACAAAATTTCTCTCCGCAAGTTACGGATTTAGATATGGTAGATTCGTGTAGCAGTGAAGTACCGATGGAAATATCAAACTTTCAGTTTACTCGCGATGAATTCAATAACCTCTATCTACGCTCTGCGAGTTTCTTTTCTCCAACGTATGATGTAAATGCACAAAACATGTTTTTGCAAGGAAAGATTATGTTTCGAATTGAAACTGAAGCGGGGCTCTCTGTACCGGATAGTGTTCAGGATTTTGAATTTTCTAGCTTAACCCAAACATGGCCTTTGCAACCAAGTAACATTATTATTTCTCGGGACAGTTGTTTAACAGGCGGCTCATACTTAATTACCTATGATTTCGCAGACTTTCCTACGGGAAATGATTTGTTAAGTATATATACTTTTCTAAATAGTTCTACATTTCATTTTAAATTTAAAGGTTGTTGTTGCGGCGTTTCGACTAATCCGGCTTACAGCATTAAAACTTTTATTTCAGGTATTGATCCATTGCCGGTACCAATGTACATCCGTAAAGGCCACATGAATTTGCATTGCGCGGGTTGTAATATGCCGGGAATGACAGTTGCGGGCCCCGGGACGATCTTGCTCAACAGAACTAATTTAGGTTTCAAAGACTCAGATAATAACGGATTAGCAGATGCCCCACTTGCAGTATTAGATTCTAGTTATATTGCTAATAACTCAGTACGACTGAATCAATCAATCGTCGGTGATAGATTAGTTTCTTCAACACATGCTTTCTTAGATAACAACGCTATTCCACTTAATTTACAATACATTAATACCAACTATGGAATTCAGTTACATCATTTGTATTTTGAACAAGTGATACCTTACTCCAACTCAAATCAATTTGATGTGAATATTGACACAGTGACGATACGAGTAAGAAAAGGGGCGATGGATTGGTCACATGTTTTTTTGCCGACTGATCCTAACTATTCACTTGTTGTGTATGATAAACGAAACACTATTGATATCTCGAACGGTAGTGTTCTTGATTTATATTTCTATGATCTAAGTGATAGCATCTTGGCTATTTTGATGAATGTTCCAACTTTTAGTTTCACAGGTGGCGAACAATTTGATGTAACAACTTCATTAAAAGTTTGCGGAAATTATATTAAACCCGGGGCAACGACAGCGCCATCTGATAATCAGTTTACAAGTTATGTGAATTTGTTCATGTACTTAACAGGATCAAATCTAATTAGTCAGAATATGTTCAATGCCTATAGCGGTCAACATCGACCAACGGCGCAGTTTGTTTATGATGCAACTACCAACGATACATTATCTAATGACTGGCTTTATGTGTGTGAAACCAGAGCGGGGAATCATTATTTTTACACCGTGTTACCAACTGTGACAAGTGGTTTAGTAGATCAACCATCTTCATCATGTTTAAAGCAATTATATATTGATCACACTATAACTATTGGTGGGCAGTTATCAAATGTGTTTCCTTTTGAATTTAGATCTGCGCCACAAATTTCATCCATTGGCGTAAACATGCCGGGTGGTATGGCGAATTATCAATTTGGACCATTAGATACAATCAGCTCTTATTCTTCCCTTCGAACGTACTATGATGCAGGATGCAACTTTACCAATTATCATGGCACTTCTCTTTTATTGAACTATCCAATGCCT
This sequence comes from Bacteroidota bacterium, assembly GCA_031411835.1. Lineage (GTDB taxonomy): Bacteria > Bacteroidota > Bacteroidia > AKYH767-A > 2013-40CM-41-45 > JADKIH01. The sequence goes on from JANOBV010000038.1 coordinate 17,590, forward strand.
GCCAACGGCGTTATATCGCTACCAACTTTTCCGGGCTCTGATAGTTTAAGTGCATTTTATGACACGACAGTTTGTAATTCGAATTTCACTCGTAAATCGACACGATTATTTAGTAGTGATGAATATTTGCATCAGCATTTAGTCTTTCCTTTTACTTGGAATGATTGCGGAGATTCAGTTGTTCAAGTTTGCGATTCTGATTTTATTTTTACAACGTTACAAGCGGGAAATTGCAGCGGTGCTGTAACATATACTTCAAGGGCAGACATTACAAGAGACGCAACAATAGAACCCAATGCAGCTCAATTGACTTCAGATTACATTGGACAAATTCATGCTAACCAACCAAGCGTTTGTTGGACATTGACAATGCGTGACCCTATAGCACATATATTAGACAACGCATTTATCGTTATCCCTGTTCCCAATTCTAATTTCATTTCAACACTAACTGTAAATGGAGTGGCCGCTACGCTTGACACACTTTCGCCAAGTCAATATGCGTGGATTTTTCCATTGGGAAATCTTGTTGCACCATTGAGTCAAAATTTTAATATCTGTGCTAATTTAATTCATTGCTCGGATACTGCCCGTCATATACCAATTTATTATGGCTGGAACTGCTTAGGAGTTCCGACCCCTTCGCAAATTTTAAGCGGTAATGTTTGCGACATTGATACAAATAGTGTAGAAATTGTATTTGACGGTATAAGCCAAAATTCAACATTCCCATCAAGTTACACATACCACGTCTGCGCAACAGACACGATCAACTATCTCCTACATTGTAGTCAAAGTTCATTAGACAGTGTTTCCTTTTCATTTACAATGAATGATCCGACTATCCAATATGTTGGAGCTTATTTTACTTTCTATTTGAGTGCAACAGATTCAATCTACTTAACACCGGATACTATTATTCAAATTGGGAATACGTACACTTATATTTTCGATGACTTGCAAGGAATTTATCCGGGATTTTTAGCAACAGGGCAAAACATATTGATGTCAGCCATTTTTCATCCTCTTAATGCTCCAGTAGTAGATCCAATTACGCTCAGTTATAACTTTAAACGCTATTGTGGAGATTTACCAACCCCTCCAAGTGCTGAAAATCTGAGTACTTATACTTTGGATATGTCTAACTGTTCCGGTCCGGTAGTAAGTGTTTCTCAATCGGAATTAATTTGTAGGGGCGATTCAATTCAATTGAGCTGCACTCCAAGTGGCAACTATACTTATAGCTGGACATCTATTCCTGCGGGTTTTACTTCATCAATACGAAATCCAAGGGTCGCTCCACAAATAGCAACAGTTTATAATGTACAAGTTACTGACTCAACTGGACAATCTTCCAATGCTACTACGAATATCCAAGTAATTCAAAGTGTGAGTTGTTGCATACCAACTGGATTCACACTTACTCGCGATACAATTTACTCAAACATTTCATCTTCTCAATTAGGATATGACACTGTATCAACAAGTCTAACACAAATAATTATTATCGACAGTGTCTTTACCATCGATCAAGATTTCACATTTACTTCCTGTGAAAATATTGTGATGCAGCCAAATGCAATTATCCACGTATTACCGGGTCGCAGACTATCTATTGATGATTCACATATTTATTCGTGTTCATTTCTTTCAAGAGGAATTATTGCGGACTCTAATTCATATGTTTCGGTTTGGTCATCAACAATTGAAGATGCGATTTATGGGATTGAAGCTTTGAAAAATAGTAGGGTGCGAGCAAAAAATACAACTTTTAAAAATGATTATACAGGCATCTATTTTTCTTCACGAAATGCTACTGGTCAAGTATCATTCACTTCTGAAATAAGTGGATGTCGTTTTGAAAGTGATCGCACTTTAAATCATGCTTATCTTAGTGCAATCCCTTTACCTTACATTGCGATGAAAGCAGGAGTACTTGTCGAAAATACATCATTCGTATCAATTGGCTCAGGGAATTCAGCTCAAAATGTATTTCAAAATATTAATAATGGTATTGTTGCTTTGAATAGTAATATAACCGTTTCAAGATGCAGGTTCCTTCATTTACAAAGGTACGATCAGTTTATTTCCGAAGGAGGAATTGGAATTTATGCTGAAGGGCTTATTGGAAATACTACTTGTCTTTTAAATCAGCAGGGATTGAATAGAGCTGCACTTCCTGATTTTGAAGACTGTCAATTTGGGATTTATACAAAAGCTGTAGCAATTAAGAGTCGTGAGAACATAATGAGCAATTGTGATATAGGCTATAAGATTACTTTCACAAGAAATCAAGTTTCAAATGTTTATAAAAACACCCTCGATTGCAATCGTTATGGTGTGCAATTACTTTTTAATGATGGGTCAAGTTTGCTTTCTGTAGCGAATAATATTATTGATGTAGGTAGTAGGTTGTTAAGAGTTGATGGATTAATAAGCAGAGCAGTTGGAATTATTGGTACTGAATTCAATACAGTAAATATCAGGAAATTTATAAAAGACAATGAGATTAGAATGCATTTGAATTCAATTGGCGGTGTACTGTTGAATGGTTGTCACAATGTATTTGTTGATCACAATTACATTACGATGAATAACCTTATCAATAATTCTTCCTTTGGTATTCGTTTAATGAATTCAATCGGTGATACGATTTCATGTAATAGCGTTGCAGGAACTGACACTACTCAAAATAATGATTATCCTGAAGCTGCAATGCGTTTTGATGGAAGCAGATCAGGATTTATAAGTTGCAATGCGATCACAAACACTGCTCATGGATTAATGTTTACTGATAATTGTTTTGGTCAATCGGGTAGTGAAACGGTAATTAGAACAAATGATATTGGGAATCATTACTTTGGATTATATTATACTCGTTCTGGTCGTGTGGATGCCCAAGAATTTAAGGGTAATCTTTGGTATGGCGCAAATTATGGTGGTTCGGGCGCATTAAATCTGAACTCCTATAACGCACAGTTTTATCCATACTTTGTTGATGTCAATGGATCAACTATTCCAAATACTTTTAATCACCATCCGCAATCGTCTCCTTCGTTTTGGATAAATGGACAGATTGGAGTCGACCAAGATTGTGATTGGCAAACGCATCATGGACAATGTGGAACTTCAAGTACAGGTGGCGGCGGTGCAGGGAACTATTCAAAATTAATTCGTGAGGCTTTAGATTCATTGTTTACTTCTGAATTCAATGAAGAAAGTCGTTGGCAAGCGAGAGTGGCTTTATATGAGAAGCTATTAGAAATGCCAGTCTTAAAAGATACAAATGAAATTCTAAATGACTTTTACTTAGGATATGCAGGTGATGCACTTCGGTACATCGCTGAATTAAATAAAGACAAAAAGCGAATTTATCAAAACCAATCGTTGCTAATGCAACAAATGGAGAATAATGCATTTAGTATTAATGATAAAACAAATCAGCTTGCGGCGATTGATAGCATAATTGAATTAAAGGAATGGGGGATCTTCAGCTATGATAGCATCATGTCAGGCCGAAATACTATATTAAATGAATTAAACCAATTGATTGAATTTAACAACCTAGCAGCAGATGCGATTGATAGTACAAGGGAATTTAAAATTGATTTGATGAGCGTGAGTAACGAAAATATTTCCTCATCAGAGATATATGAAGTCAATGATAAATTAGTTAATACTGCTTTCTTAGCAACAGAAGGATTTAAAAATCCCAAGGAGCTGATAAATTATTCTCAAAGCTTGTATGATATCGCTATTCAGTGCCCACTTGCCGGAGGCCCTGCTGTTTATCGTGCTCGAGCATTATATCAATACATTGATCCTGAAATGGAATATGATGATGAAAATAGTTGTTTACAAGCTGGGTATGTATTAAGAACAAGCAAAGGGAAAAGTGGTTCAAGTAGAGCCTTTCCTAATCCTGCCGGAAACGAAATAAATGTTATCTTTGATAATGGCGCTACTGAAATTGTGATAAAGGGCATTACTGGAAATATTCTTATTCAAAAGAAATTGAGTGAAAATTCAAACATTATAAAATTGAATACATCTAATTTGCCAAATGGAATTTATTTTTATGAATTGCTAGGAGTAGAAAAATGTCGGATTGACGAAGGGAAATTTATAATTTCAAAATAATAATATTTGATTGATTTGAAAACAGCAAAGTTACTTACTACTCTTCTTTTCATTTTTTCTAATTTATTAGGCCAGAACATAAATACGATGTGGCTTATGGGAAATGATTGTTGCGGCCCTAATTTTGCCGGAATGAATCTAGATTTTAGCAGTGGTAGTTTGAACATTACAACGAATCAACGACCAATGAGGCTCAATGCTACCAATGGAGAAATTTGTGACTCGTTGGGAAATCTTTTGTTTTATTCGAATGGAATTTATGTAGCTAATGCGAATGACGATACAATGATGAATGGTTCGGGATTGAATCCCGGATCATTCACTAACAATCGATTTAATTACGGATTAACAATTCCTCAAGCAAATTTGGTTATTCCGATCCCGGAAAATCCAAATCAATATTATTTATTTCATGAGACTGCTGATGATGATGGAAATACTTTTGCATCGTATTTTTTATACTATTCAATCATTGATATGAATTTAGATGGGGGGCTTGGAGGTATTGTCCAAAAAAACACAGTTTTACTAAACGATACACTTGTAGCAGGAAGAATAACAAGTTGTAAACATGCTAATGGGCGTGATTGGTGGATTGTTGTTCATCAATTCAGAACTAATATCATGTATCGGTTTTTAATTACTCCAACAGGTATTTTAGGGCCATGGCAACAGAACTTATTTACATACAGAGACAATTATTTTGGACAGGCGATCTTTTCTCCTCAAGGAGATAAATTTGCTTATTATGACCCATTTACTGATCTTGATATTTATTCTTTTGATCGTTGCAGTGGGAATTTTTACGGGCAAATTCACATAGATTTTAATGATAGTGCAGCAGGTGGCGGAGCAGCATTCTCGTCGAGCGGAAGATATCTATACGTTTCAAGCCAGAATTATATTTATCAGTTCGACATGCAAGCATCAAATATTCCTGCAAGTCAAGTCACTATTGGAGTTTATGATGGTTTTTTATCAAATGGATTTGTAGCGAATTTTTATTTAGCTGCTTTAGCTCCCGATAATAAAATTTATATTACATGTGGCAATAGCACAACTGATATACATGTTATTAATTTCCCTGACAGTGTAGGAGCGTCTTGCGATTTTTGTCAACATTGCGTCTCACTTCCAGCTTTTAATGCTGCAACTATTCCTAACCATCCTAATTATTTTCTCGGCGCAGATGGTGGAACTGTGTGTGATAGTTTACCAACGGGTCTTGCATTTATAAAAAGAGCTACCGATGAATTTTTACTTTTCCCGAATCCAGCATTGAATGACATCTATATTACAGTAGGCCGAGAAAATATTGAGAAAGTTTCACTCTCTAATTCTTTTGGACAAAACATCCCAATCGAATGTGATTTTAAAAGTATTAATTATTTACATTTTGATGTTTCGAAATTTGAAAATGGATTCTATTACATTGAAATTATTACTAAGAAGAATAAAATTTCAAGAAAGTTTATTAAAAACTAAACCCGGTTTGACATAATAGAATACATTGGCTCATCTTTAAAAAAATAAAATTAGGAAATTAAGTAAACTACTATATTAATTTCAATTTTTAATTCATGGAAGATTCTAAACATTTCGAATTTCTTGCAACAAAATCAAAAGAACTTATTGAAAAACAAGTGGATTCTTATCGACAGATGAATTCATATGCCGGAACAATTATTGGAGTCGTCGCCTTGTTTATTCCCTTTTTCTTAAATGGGTTGGGCGATTCATATTCCACCATTCAATTTCTCTCCATAATTCCAATTCTCATATTCATTTGGGCAATATTTCTTATGTTGAGTATTTTAAGATCGAAACCATTGGACCAAGCGTTTAGCGTAGAAAAATTTCAGGAACTTGCAAATAAGCCGTATGATGAAATCTTACTTTATGAAATAGGAGCAAATACTTGTTCATTTCGTGATAATAAAAAAATTGTTGAGCAGAAGAATTCAACATATAATAATGGTGTAAGATTAACGACAATCGGAATATTAATTTCCATTCTATTACTTTTAACCAACAATTTTTGGAAACCGGAAAAAGAACCTTTAAAAATTCAAATAATAAACAACCAAAATAAAATGTCAAAAGATATTAAATCAAATAGTGGTAATACACAACCTGTAGTAATCCCGGTTGTTTTGCCTGCTGATCGTGAAAGCATGAACGAAGGTGTTGCAGTACCGACTCAACCTGTTCCTCAGTCGCCGACTACAACTGGGAAATGATAATAATTATCACCACTCGAATCCTGTCCCATCAAAATCATAATCTATGTCAAGCTGTCCCGGTTCACAGTTGTTTAATTTCGCTTGTGCCTCCATATCCTTTTTAAAGGCCTTGTAGATGGGGTTGCGAACTGAAAGAGTTTCCACTTCTTCCCGAATCTGTTTAAACCGTTCAGCGCCATCTAATGCTTTAAGAGTCCTATATGTGAGATCATGGATGAATAACCCAATGTATTCGTTCTCCGGTATCAAATTTACGGAAAGCCAATCGAATATTTCCGAACCTAATATTGGATCAAAGGCTTTGAGGCTACTTTCGAGAATTGATTCAAGACGATAAGTATCAGCTTGAATAGATGAGACAGATGGAAAAGCATTCGCACATTTTCGCATAAATTGAACGGTTACAAAAAAATCAAAGCAGAAATATTTGAATCCTCGATATTACAACACAACAACGGGAAGCTTTACATGATTTTTTTATAACTGTAACTTTCAGGAATAAGATAACAAAGATATATTCATTGTTTGATGTTCGCCAGGATATCAAAGAAAATGGTTCAATAATTTCCATCCGTTTTTAAAAACTTAAGCTTTAACTAAAATCCACAAAATACCATTCAACAAGACCCTATTTTTAAGCATTGCAATTTAAACCTCCATAAGTATTAATTCAAAAAAACTATCTTCGCAACATGAAACGGACATTGCTCACATTCTTCTTTTTGCTCACAGGTATTTGCTACTTGTTGCAAACATTGGAATTGGACAGCAATGAATGCAAGCAGAATTTCGAAAAGGAAATTCACTCTTTTATTGCTTCGGTTAAAACAATTGATGACTTCTCTTTTCATTCAAATACGACCGTTGATTTACCCTTTACTTACAGCGACTTTATTTTTTGGTGCAACTTTCATTCGCAACCTTTAAATTTTTTCTTTCTCAAAGAACCTTCACCGCCTGACGAAATTTATTTACGGCAACACTCATTACTGATTTGATTTATTAATTGGATTAATCATTCCGATAGCTCGGAACGGCAACGCTTTTACAATTAACATATATCAAATTAAAAAAAACAGTAATGAAGAAAATCTTTTTATTAATGATAACAGTGGCTATTGCCACAGTTTCATTTGCTCAAAACACTTTCAAAGCAAAAGTGATTGACGAGAAAAGCAAAGAGCCGTTATTTGCTGCAACGGTTTCTATTGATACCTTGCAGTTAGGTGCAAGCACCGACACAACAGGTTATGCAGTAATAAATAATATTCCCAACGGAAAATACCAAATTAATATTCGTTACATCGGCAACGTAGAAATTAAAAAAGATATTTCGTTTCCTCTTGCAAATCCTGATAAAGTTTTTGAAATTGAGTTAGAGCCAAATGCAACGGAGATGAATGAAGTAGTAATTTCGACAACGAGAAGTAGCAGAACTATTTCAGACATCCCAACTAGAGTCGAAATTATTTCAGCAAGCGAATTGGAAGAAAAAGCAAGTATGCAACCTTCAAACGCCAAAATGATTTTGGCAGAAAGTACAGGCATTCAGACTCAACAAACTTCTGCAACTTCTGCAAACGCTAGCATACGTATACAAGGACTTGATGGGAAATATACCCAACTTCTTAAGGACGGTTTTCCGCTTTATTCAGGGTTTTCAGGAGGGCTAAGCATAGTGCAAATTCCGCCGCTTGACTTGAAACGGGTAGAAGTAATCAAAGGTGCTTCTTCAACCTTGTATGGTGGCGGTGCTATTGCCGGGCTGATCAATTTTGTAACGAAAGTGCCGACAGAGAAAAAAGAATTATCGTTTCTTGTAAATGCGAACTTCACGAAAGCATCTGACATTAGTGGTTATTATTCACAGAAGTTTAGAAAGATTGGCGTTACAATTTTTGCTTCGCAAAATTTGCAAGCGGCTTACGATGTCAACAAAGACGGTTTATCTGACATTCCAAAATTTGAACGATACAATTTCAATCCACGAATATTTTATTACATTGACAAGACAACGACACTTTCGTTTGGTGTGAATTCAGGATTTGAAAATCGTTTTGGTGGAGATATGAACCTCATTAATGACAAAGCCGACAGCACACATTCTTACTTTGAAAAAAATATCAGCACAAGAATTTCTACCCAATTGAAATTCGAAAAAATATTTGCTAACAAAAGTGTTTTGACTTTTAAAAATAGTGTCGTCTACTTTGATAGAAGTATAGAGCAATCAAATTATATGTTTGCAGGCAAACAAGTTTCCAGTTTCAGCGAACTCACTTATTTACTCTCACGAAATAAATCAGAATGGATTTATGGCGGAAATGTTTGGTCAGACGATTTCAAACAAACCAACGCAACACTTTACCCGCTTGACAACAATCTTGTGATAGGCGGAGCATTCATTCAGAACAACTACAAAGCAAACGACAAACTTATTATTGAAACCGGACTAAGAACAGATGTCACAAACCAAAATAGTTTTTTCTTGTTGCCGAGAATTGAAACATTATATAAATTCACGAACAAATTTTCTACAAGAATTGGTGGTGGCTTAGGATACAAAACGCCAACCATTTTTACCGAAGATGCAGAAGAAAATGCTTTCAGAAATATTCAGCCTTTGGATTTTCAAAAATTAGAATCTGAAAATTCAATTGGTGGTAGTTTTGATTTCAATTATCGAACATCATTATTTGACCAAGTTTCGTTTTCAATCAATCAAATGTTTTTCTACACACGATTAAACCACCCTTTAATATTAAGCGACAACTTACTTGCAAACGGCAATTATGAATTTGAAAACGCAAACGGTTTTCTTGACAGCAAAGGATTTGAAACTAATATAAAATTGCGTTATCAAGACTTGGGTTTTTATTGTGGTTACACTTTTATAGATGCCATAAGGCATTACAATCAAACAAAGTCGATCAATCCTTTAACCGCTAGAAGTAGAATTTACCTGACATTAACTTTTGAGATTGAGGAGAAATTAAGAATTGGTTATGAATGCTTTTACACAGGACAACAACATTTAAGCAACGGAGAAATTAAAAGAGCTTATTGGGTAATGGGAATTTCAGCAGAATATAAATTTGAACATTTTAGTTTATTTGCAAACGCAGAAAATTTCACAGACACAAGACAAACACGATTTGAAAGTATTTATACAGGCACATTGCAAAATCCACAGTTCAAAGAAATTTGGGCTCCGACAGATGGTTTAATTTTCAATGGTGGTTTCAAATTAAATGTGTGGTGAGATGAAAATAATTACAAGAACAGTTTGGGTTTTATCAATCGTGAATTATCAACGGGCGAATCTTTGAGCAAAATTTGAACCAGAAAAGAGAATCTAAACAAACTTCGGAAACAAATCAATGAAAATTAAAACTCAAAAATTATTTTTCGTAATAATTTACAATACACACCTAAGATAGATTAAACAATAAACATATTAATTAACAACAAATCCGAAAGATCATAAGTCTTTCGGATTTTTCATTTATGCACGTTATGGCATTCATTAGGATTTTTATTACAATTAGTATTTTGATTATTACATGGACTACAATCGAGTTTGTGTATGCTGCTTTTAAATATTGGAGAGAATACAGAAGGAGTTTGACAAAGAAAGCCGATGAATATAATCCCGAACCCAACTTTCTACCACGATTATCTTCTTTGGAAGATTATCAAGCGAACCAAGGTCTTCACCGTTCGGAAGTAAAAACAATGTAGAAGTTGGTTTAAAAGTAAATACTTTTTCATATTCATGGTTTTCAACGATTAATTATTAATTTATAAATATAAGATTGGTTTTCGTTAATCAATAAATAGTACTGTCCACTAGGAAGAAGAGTTGGAAAAGTTAAATTGATTTCCATTTCTGATTCCAGGTGTTGTGGTATAGCACATTTATATACTTCATTACCTAAATCATTTAATAAATAAATTGAAGATATTCTATTCATAAATTCTGAGCGTATAATAAAACTCTCACCTATAGATGGATTAGGATAAATAGTGAATTTATTTGACTTCAAATATTCATTGTTAGATGATGAAAACCTTGAAGAATCTGAAATGACAATAAAAAAAGTAGAATGAGCTGTAACTCCTCCATCAGTTGCCGATCCAAAAACAATTAATTCATCGTTCCAATTTTTTTCGACACCTTTTAAGGCTATTTCGGGTAATAGAATATTTATGTCAATAAAACTTGAAATACTATTTATCGAATCTTCTTTATATATAACAACTGAAGAATCGTATGTAAATGCTAAAAAATCATTTCCATCAGATAGTTCTATTGAACTAGAATAATCTGTATAGTTATTAAAATCATTTGAGAATAAAATAGTAAAAGAAGAATCTAATGTCATAAATCTAGTCTTGTAACCACTAATGGTATTGTGGAAATCCTCGCTTAAACAAAATTTATTTCCGGAGGTTCGATTTATAGAATTAAAATAACAATAGCCGCTATCCGGAAAAATTCTAAGATTGGAAATGTTTCCCATAGTATCAACATAACAAACCGCAGGCTGAGTTTGGTTTGAAATCGAATCAATAAAATCGCCACATACAGCCATTGATAAAGACGATGTTACGTAAATACTCTTAGGGCCACTACTACTTCCAAAATTTGAAAAACGTGTTATATTTATCGGAGAAAATAACGAGTCAAACGATATGAGAACTCCACCAATGAAAACTGTATCGTATTCAAAAGCGAAAACATATGCTTTTTGATTAATAAAACAAAAGGAGTTAGGGTAGAAGTTAAGATTAGGTAAATCAAATGAATAATCAAAAATATGGTTACCCGAGGTTGAGAATTCGCTAAATAAAATGCTCGTATTATTGCCGCCATCTTTTCGGGACATTAAAATTATATTACCACTATCATTGAACATTAGCTTTGTTCCAGAAACACCAGAGATCGTACTGTCTGATGAAACCTTTAACCATAATGTATCGCCCAATTCATTAATTTTCATTAAAAAATACTCTTGAGTTGCAGATGATCCGAATGTTCCAGCAAGATAGTACGAAGAGTCCCTTTGATCGACTAGTAAATCATGGGCAACAAAATATATACTATAATCATAAGTTTTATTAACTACAATACTTTGTGCTTTAATTGAACCAAGGAATATTGAATTAATAAGAATTATAATAGATAGAGCACAAATTTTACGTATTGCGATATTACCTATGGAATTTAAGTATTTTAATATAGTTGGCATTTGCTTTATCATTTGATGAGCTTGAGGATACTACAAATGCTAAAGAATTACAAAACGTACTATTTAATAAGGATTACTTTCAATATTAAAATTTAATGTTCAGCAATCGTTCCACTTAATTTTTAACGAAGAACAGAATTTGAAATATTTGGCAATAAAAATTCTACTATATTTCAAATGTACGTAATTTCTATTACGACGCAAATACTTGGAGATTTCAGCCTAATTAGCTCCCAGGATTCATTTAAATTGACCCCTGGGCTTCAGAGAAAATAAATACTCTGTTTTAAAGTCTTATAGATCAGAGGTCTAACTTGCCCATTGCCCTCTAAATTATAATGCCAAGTTGTGTTCTAAATTTATTAGAAAGAATGGTAAATTAACTAATCCGCATGAATACAATTGAACAGGGCATTCGACTTTGTACTCATAGTAAGGGTACAAAATTCATCAGCTTTCAAACAAATGTGCAAGCAACACGGTGGATAAATCACGTGTAGCTTTCTTTTTGCAACTTTCAAGATATCTACAACAAACAATAGGAACGGTCGCTGCAATTGATTTTACTGCTTACGCAAAAAGTGTAGGTATTAAAATCGATGAGGAGTTTTGATTAAGAGTTTAATTTTAAGAAAAGCACTTTTCAAACTTACCACTCAAACCCCGTCCCTTCAAAATCATAGTCAATATCAAGTTGCCCCGGCTCACAGTTGTTGAATTTCGCTTGTGCCTCCATATCCTTTTTAAAGGCCTTGTAGATGGGGTTGCGAATTGAAAGAGTTTCCACTTCTTCCCGAATCTGTTTAAATCGTTCAGGGCCATCTAATGCTGTAAGAGTCCTATATGTTAGGTCACGAATGAATAATCCAATGTATTCGTTTTCCGGTATCAAGTTTACGGAAAGCCAATCGAATATTTCCGTCCCTAATACCTGATCAAACGCTTTGAGACTGCTTTCGAGAATTGCTTCAAGACGATAGGTATCGGCTTGAATGGATGAGACAGTCGGAAAATAATTCGCACATTTTCGCATAAACTGAACGGTCACAAAAAAATCAAACCAAAAATACTTGAACCCTCGATAAATGATCAATTCTTCATTGAACTCAGTTGCATCTGTTTCCCGAAGGTTGGCATTCGCTTTTCTGACATCGTATGCGAATCCCAATAATACATCATTGCTTGGCGTGCCTTCTGTAGTGATTGCATGCAAAGTGTTGTAAAGACTATCTAAGTCCCAGTAGTCGCCGAAGATTTCTATTCCGGTTCCGTTGGGGGTGGGGCGGCCAATGAGCATAATTTATTTACTTAGATTCTTTCTATTCACATGATATAACAGTCCTAATAAAAAAAGAATACATGCAAAAAACCAAAAAACGCCGTTGTCAGAATTTGTGACGGGTACACTCTCCCAAAAAATAATACGTTTGTTATCTATCTTTTTAAGGACATCTTCTTTCAATGTATCAATAGAAGTAAACTCATAATTCCTAAAATCAAGTTCCACAGATTTGTATTCGCCTTTCTTAAAAAACATTTCCTTAGAAGCACTTACAGGGTTTGTAACCACTACTTCAAAATAAATATTTTCCTTTTCGGTTGTTATTGTGACATCCGGTCTAATTGGATCGAAATCCTTTTCTTGAATTGCACTTTTGTAAATTATTGTTCCGTAATATGGTAATTCAATTTCCTTACTTTCAATGATAATTTGTTTTACTAATTTGTGGATAGCAGTTTCCTGACCGCCCTTGCAATTACTTTCGCCTTTATGTTTGAAATGCCACTCGTTTTTAGATCCTTGTGCAGCAATTAAAGGTAAGTTACATTTAAAACAAACACAGTTACATTTAAGCCCATTTTGCGCTGCTGCTATATAAACAACATCGCCAGATTGAATATCTTTTCCTAGTCTAAATTCTTTTCCCATTTTCAATTTTTTTAAATTACCACATAGATTCAAAGTAAATTCGCTTAATTTCTTTACCATATGTATAACCTTCATTTGTAGCCACAACATAAGGAGCTGTTAAAATTTTGCTGCGCTTTTGCTTATGCTCGGGAAATTTATTTGAAATAATCGTATCAATCTGACTTTTATAAATGCAGCTCGCAACAATTGTTTTTTTCTCCTTTGTTTCAAATTCGATAATGTCAAAAAATTTCTTGTCCATTTTTAAACTACAATTTCCAAATTGATTAACTCACTAAACTTCTGATTACAAAATTAAGACAATCTCGCATTGTCAACTACTTTGTAAATTTTAATACTAAAAAGTTTTCCACTTTAAAATTTATGGTCAAAAATAGGTTTATATTTGATTATAAAATATTTATAAGTGAAAAACATAAACGAACTTATGACCATCGTTCGGTCAAAAAAAAGCGATCACTTTAAAATCAGCCAAAATATTAGCAATGAAGCAAATGTTTACAAGTACTTATTTGAGTTGGGCTACCGTTTCACCAAAATCAAAAACAAAAGATTTTATTATAGACGAGATCAACTTAAGTTAGTCCCCATCTATTTTCAAGACATAAAAGACGCATTTAAAAATGTTCTTGACGAATTTAATTTTTCAAACATTCCGGATGGCTTGAGCAAAGAAGACGTTATAAATTGGTTTTATCATAGAAGACCAATTAAAAATGGCGGTTTTTTTGAATCGATCTTAAATGAGAATCTATCTGATTTTGAAATCACTCAACTCCTTCAAGAGAAAATTAAACTTGAACAAAGTTTTCAATAACCTCAAATTACCCTTCATTTACATGCCCATTATCAATCAACAATTTTCTCATTTTTAAATAAACCCTCTTCCCAAGATTTTCCATACGATCCATAGCTCGCTAAGTTTTCTTTATTTCGATAACAGGCACCTTTGTTAATCTTCGTGTCGTAAATTATTTCTAATTCAGAAAATCCCCATGATTTGTGGTCTATGGTTGAAGGGATAGAGCTTGAAAATTCTTTTTTGTTCATGACTTTTATATAAATTTATGTTGAAATTAATTCATCTGAAACAAAAAATAGGTGCTGTTCGCTCAGAATACTTTTTTGTAATCAATTAGCAATTCTACTACTTATCATATATTCAAAACAAATTTTATGGCCTTTGTAATCTGCTGACATGCTCCCGGCGAATCCTTGGTGTAATTCTTTATAGTAAATAAAACACAATTGTTCATTCGATAATATATCTTGATCATCCCATAAACATGTATTTCTTTTATCCCATTCGTTCCTTGTAAGAAATATATGACCCACAATCGGGGACTACATACGTGTTGCAGAAAGTAGAACTAAGCTAGTTTTCCCTTGGTTTCGTGCATTTTTCTAAAAAACAATAAAGCAGCAATAATATTTTCATAAGAATTTATAATTTCGGTATAAGGTTTACCTTCAGATCCCACAATTGAAATAAAAAGATGCATACTTTCAGACTCCCATTGTAGAAAATATTCTATGTAGTCATTAACCCAAATCTTCTCATATTTATTACCATTCATTATATAAAACCACTGCAAATTCGGGTAGCCTAAAGTTATTTAAAAAAAACTATTACCTTTATGATAACCAACAAGCGCATGTTGAAAGGTTTAGACCATAACCATAACTCAAATTGCAATGGAGCGTTTATCTTTAAACCATATCGTACACCATTGATTAATTCTTACCATAGATACCAAGTCGGGCTTACAATGAATGAATTGTATCCGGATCTAAGAAACATTTGCGCGTGTGGCTGTCAAAATGAGTTGCCGCGAAATAGAAAAAAATGGTTCACGGACAGTTGTCGTAATACTGCATATAGGCAATTCGCAGTAATAAAAGGAGATCTAACGCAAATTAGGCAACAAGTTTTTGAGAGGGATCGTGGTTTTTGCAGAATGTGCGGAGTAAAATCAGATTCTTGGCAAGCAGACCACATCCACCCTGTTTATATGGGTGGAGGGGGATGTAGTCTGTCAAACTTTCAAACTCTATGCATAGATTGTCATAAATCAAAAACAAATTATAATTTATCCCACCACATTGCGATTTCTTCGCAGGCTACTTCTATTTTATTTAGCCTGTTTTTAAAAGAAGAAGGACAACATTGTATTGCATTGGCAAAAACGTCAAACGAAAAACAAAGTTTGTTATTAGCAACTTGTCCATCTACAAGCAAAATATCAGTAGCATATTGATATAGTAGAACGCCAACCAGTTTTTGGCTTTCGTCTGAAAGTGCGTTCAACTTAGAGACGTGAAGCTTAATTGTTCCTATTTGTGTAACAGAACCAATGCTCTTTTCTAATACCAAATCAGGGTTTACACTGATTCTTACTCCGCTAATATTTAAATGAACATTTTCAGGAGGAGCTGAAATTGTATAATCTTCAAAAATAGAAATATCCGCATCGAGTAAGGCTTCAAGTAAAAGTACCGACAACTTATTGTCTTGATCTTGAAATTCAGTTTCAGCATCTTTTTTGTTTATGCCTTCTATTAAGCCAAGCACCTGCTCTTCTGACATATCGCCACTTAAATAATTTTTCATTGCCTCTCTTGCTTCCTTATATCTTGTTACTATGAAGTTTGCAGGGTTTTTTGCATCCTGAACAATTCTTTTTCTTCTAGCAGGATTTGCTTCAATATATTCTGCTAACTTATTAGCTGATATTCTTGGCGCTGCGTTTTTCGCTGCGACCGTTGGTCTACTGGAAATAGTTTTTGCTTTCATTTGATTGTTATTTTTTAGGTTTATTAAATTTGTAAAAAGGAAGCGAGTTGTATTCTTCTACACTAATTCTAAGAATCCGGTAGCTTCCGGATTTTTTAGTCTAATGGGAACGTCTTCGACCTCAATTAAATATTAATCTTCAGGAAAATCCATCTCAAGCGACTTTCCAAAAGGAGGGAAAGCCTTATTTACTAGCTTTTGAAATGCGTTCCAGTTATACCCAGATGCACGACCAAGAAGTGTAATTGAATTAATATGTTCTTTAAGTTTCGGGTGACCAAATTCTGGGTCTATTAACTGTGGGTGCTTGTATTTTCTATACCCTTTTTCAGTTACTGGATTTCTAGCTTGAAGTTCTCTTAGAACTTCAGGGGCTATTCTAGAATAAATAAGATCATTAATATAATGTCCAATCACTCCAGGCTTTTGACCACTTGCTGCTTCGCTCCAGTTCCACCCTTTCATTTTATATATAGTCTCAAAGAATTCGTCAGGAAATGTTTTAATCCATTTCGCTCTTTCTTCCAAAAGGAATTTATCTAAAAACTTTTGAAGAGCATCCTTTGCACGTTCATATTGAAATGATGTTGCTTCGTCAACAAGTGAAATAATGCTGATCTTGTAAAGTGATCTCATTAGCATCTTAGATGCAACATAATTGGCAACCTGTTTCGCTAACAGAACTGGTTTTCCGTCATGCTTTTTTGCTTCATTCGCTGTGATATAAACCTCGCAAATTAGCGGTAAGATAATAGCATCATAACCCCTACAAATCTCTCCTGAAAGATTTTCATATTCCACAACTTTGATCACATCCATTAAGTCGCTACTAATGAATGGCTTAAGATTCTTGGCATCGATCAATGCGGGCAATTTTGATGCATTTTCGGGATTTTGCCTTAAATGTTGATCAGAGGTGTCACGTGAGCCTCTCATCGGTCTCCCAAATGCCTTAAATAGATCAGATTGACTAATTATTCTTGTTTTATCATTTAAAACTGCAACATCAAGAATAGTCTGACCGATTTTAATTTTCCCTTCATGGGTTGCCTTAAGTTTGGTCTGTTTTTTCATCATTAAAAATTACTATTTAGTATGTCAAGTAAAAATTCACGATCGGTCTTCATTCCTAAATTTATTTGTGTAACTATTCTCTGAGCTGTATTCTTATTTACATTTATTTCTCTGGATAATTCTCTGATGCCAATTTTACCGTTAGAGTCTACGACTTGCTGTATTGCAAAGAGCCATTTCTGAAGATCGCACTTGGTTTTATTAAAAACCGTATTCGTTATTACGCTATAAGAACTATTGCATTTGTTGCAATGGTATCTTAACTCTTTAGGGATTATTGAATGTTTATCCGATCCACAGAAAGGACAAACTGGTCGAGACCCCCATTTAATTTTTTCAATCATCTTAATGCAACTTTCTTTATCTGGAAATTTCTTGTAAATGTCTATAAGCATAAAGCGAAAGTAAAGGATAAAAAGGGAGATACCCTCCAAATACTAATACACCCTGCCAATATCTAGTGCATTATTGGATATTATATTGATAGTCAGTTTAATTAAAATACGGCAGTCGATAATAAATGCTTACTTTTTTTTGAGATAATTCATTAATCCGATTTCTATATCCTGTCTATTGTGAAACGCACTAAATAATGAAAGCGAATTCTTTGATTCAAAAGAAATCAAAACAGTAGCATCATTTCTTGAATCTTCTAAACCTATTATGAATTCACTTAATTCAATAAGATGGTTTATTTCTTTAATGTATTCAAATTCCATAAAGAGCTCTACTTTTGGAACGGTACTTTGAATAAGTAATTCGAGTTCCTCATTCTTATCATCTGCAATACCATCTTGGATGCTTTCTAAATATATTTTGCAACATTCTTTGAACAATGTAACTAGTTTGAGAAAAATCTTCAAATGATAGTTTGCCATCTATTGAAGTAAGTGTTTTAACAGCTTTCAAAAAGGAGGTTTTTCCGGTATTATTTTTTCCAACAATTAAGGTAATGTCGTCCTCAAGATTAACACTGATATTATCTAAAATCCTATAATTTTTTAACGAAATGTTTTTTATCCTCATAATAATTTAGTCTGATTATTTTCCTTCTACTATTTTTATTTCTTCTTCTGTTAATTCATATAGTTTGTATATCATTAAATCTAAATTGTCTTCGAGTTCATTTATGTCATTACCTTTTGTTTTACCTAAAATAATTTTGTCCACTTGTTTAACATATTCCATTTGCGATTTGACTGAAATTTTCGGAATCCGAATTTCTCTAATATCCCCCAATGTTAGTTGGGTAAAATCATCTTTCTTTGCTGAATTAGAAGAATTTGTTTTTAAAAACGAAATTAATCTTGAATTAATTATTGCAAGTAAATACTTTGAGACAAACTCTGGATCATTCAATTTAAAAACATAGATGTCTTTTTTATTTACAAAATCTTGATCTGTTATGGTTGCCATTACTCTAAATTGCCTGCTAATTATTCGTCTTATTAAAATTCTATCGCCTTTAAAATATTCTTCAGATGATGGTTTTTCCTTCAAATTTTCACCGTACTTGACAAAAATTAATTCATTGTCAATAAAATACCTATCTAATTTCCCGGCAAAAACAGATTTATAATTTGAATTAATTTTCTTTATTGAATAATCTGATGATTCAGCTAAAATCCCTCTAACCGATTTGGTAATGTCGCCAATTGTCACTTCTAATTTTGAAAACTTATTTTGAATATTTCTAATTCCGACGTTGAAAACAATTTTAAGAGAAGCGGTATTTTGCCATTCCGCATTTTGAATTTCCTTGAATGCTAAATTGTTTAAGGAGTCCAACGAAACTTTATCCTTTGCGGAATACTCATAGACAAAAGATAATTTGGCTTTAATCTTTGAAAAGAAATATAAGCCTGTGTCAACATAAACATCATCAAACACATCATAGGGAAGAACAATACCCTTACCTAATTGAATGTTGCTTTTAATAAAACTTCTTGTATTTATATAGTTGTCACCAGTCTGCCAAGAAACAGGTATAATAAACGAAATAGCACCTTTGTCATGACTTAATTTCGCGCCAAGTTCAATGAATGATGTGTAAATATCCTCGGTTGCTGAATAATCTCTCTTTATTGCTTCTTTTAAAGATTGGTTCATTTTTACACCATAAGGCGGATTGCCAACAATAACATCAAATCCTTCAAAGTTCCCTTCGTTGTCCAACACTTCAGGAAACTCAAACCTCCACTCAAAAGCATTCCGATAAATTGCATTGCTTTTAATGTCTTCTATTATGGCATCTTGCTTATTTATTTTCTCTGTAAGCTTTTTAGCATCTTCTTCAAATTGCTTTTTTTCCTTGGCTGTTTTTTCAAATAGACCAGTTTGCATGGTTAAGTTAACAAGTTCACCTTTCCATTTCGCAAGATCTTTAAATTCCTTGCTATTATTATTTATCTCAATTTTAAAATCGGCTTTGATTGAATTGATTATTTGTTCCAACCCACGTTTTACTTCTTTATCATGGGCATTTTTATAGTCATGAACAAATCCTTTATATTGATTGATGTTATATTTGATGCTTTTCAATGCCTTGCTTAAATCTGCATCTAATGCAAAACGACTAATAAGTGAATTGCCGCATTTGATATTGATATCAATATTGGGAAGAGTTTCTAGTTCTTTGAATTTGCTTTCTTCGGTGTAATAAGCATTTTTAAGAAGTTCGATCCACAAACGCAAACGACAAATCTTTACCGAATTTTGATTGATGTCAACTCCAAACAAGCAATTTTCAATGATGGTTTGCTTTTCGTGAAAAAGTGATTTCTGAACTCGTTGAATTTCCTTGTTTATGCTGCCATTGTTGACTTGATATTCAAAAATATCTTGCCCTTCATTGTAAGTGACAATTAATTCATCGTTTTCAATTTCTATTTCATAACCTGATAAACGAACACCTTTGTTATCTGCGAGAATTCCTAACTCTGCTTTTATTGAAATTATCTCGTTCAAAGAAGAAACTAAAAAATGACCAGAACCGACGGCGGGATCACAAATGTGCATACCATTTATTATGTCGTTGAATTCAAGAACATCTTTAGCTGTTCTACGATCTGCCATGTAGTTTTTTAAATCTTCGAAAACTTCACAATTCCAACCATAAGCATCTTTGAATTTCTGAACCACCGCCAAGCGAATAGATTCCCTGCACATGTACATGGTAATAAATCCCGGCGTAAAGATTGAGCCGTCCTTATAGCCATTTATTTTTTCAAAGATCAAACCTAAGACAGAAGCATTTATTAATGTCTTACTTTCCTCTTGGATTTCCTCCGCACCTTCAGAAGCAAAATCATAAGCTTCTAGGAAGTCGAATAGGTATTGTAAGCTATTTAAACTCTTTGCGATTGGTTTATTCTTTGCGTCACGTAAAACAGTTCCGCTATATAGATCTAATTGCTGAGAATCATCAAGGCTATTTATTTTGATCGTTTGATCTTCAAGTTCGCTGATTTCAAATAGCGAACTATTTAGATAAGGAATGTTACCGAATTTTTTATTTATTAATTCATTCCGGTCAGACTGCCGTTTGGCCAATACTTGAAAGAAGAGTTTATACAACTCATCGTATTGCGGAATCTTTGTGTAATTTAAAAACTTATACGATTGATCGCCTTTGTGGTATTTGATCAATTGCGCTTCGAGTAATTTTAAAAACAATATTCTGTTGATCCACGTTATGCAAAGTTCTAATGACAGATTGAACAAACGATCTTGTCTTGTATCACCATAACTATTCAAGTCCGGCACTTTGTGTAGACTATCCTCTAAATCAAGAATAGTAATCGCATTTTCAAGTAGCGATCCACCATCTCTTTTTCCTTCTTGCTTTCTTCGAATTAACTTCTTGCTACCTTCTTTTACTTCTTCTAAACCTATTATGTGTAGTAACTCAGAATAGAAACCTTTATCGAGGGAATTACTATCGTTCGCAAACTGAATTTTTAATAGGTGAATAGGGCTGAAGATCTTATATAACGCTATGAGTTTGGTATCGTCTGCCTTATCATTATTCTTCAACGGTTTTTCATAATCGCGAATGTCAAACCATGTAAATGAAACATCTTCTTTTAATTCATCTAAAAATGGTTTTGCGATTTCTTTGTAAAATAAATCGGTATTTGTACTTACTTTTTGACCGCTTTCCCAATCTGTGAAGGCTTTGACTAGCTTAGCGTTTTTCGCAAACAATCTTTCAAAAACCGAAGCATCAAAAATAAACCATTCGTAAATATTGGTAATTACAAGATGTCGAATGTCAATATTCTTTCCGGTGATCCTTTCGCGCAAATAGTAAAGGATAAGTTCATGCATGGCTTTGGCATTGAGACTTTGCCTAGACACCATGTCTGCCTTATTAGTTGGTCGCTTGACTTCAAACAAAACACCACTAGGTGCTTTTGCATCTTTGCCAGTATGAATAACAAAATCAGTCCGACCTTTCGTAGCAACAAGATACTCTTGCTTGTACCAAGTCTCCTTTAGAAAATCCATCAAATGAATTTTCACATTCTCTTCGCTTTCCTTTTCATCAATTTGTCCAAGCAACTTAATCAAGTTGCCTTTGAACAATTCAATGTCCGGTCGCTTTGGTTTTACTAATCGATAAGCTTTATTGAGAGCCTTCTTCAGGCTGATTTCATGCAAGGTCATTTTTTACAAACACTTTTTTGATAATCCGTTTCTGATTTCGGCTGAAAACTTTAAATAGGATTAATTAGTTGATTGGCTTTAAATCAGATTTAGTCAAATATAAAGAAATTTGAAACCGAAGTTGGATTTTGACGAAAATCCGGTGCAAAAATCCGGTTTCCAGCATATTCAAATCCGATTTTGCCGGAATTTCAAGAGATTCTCGAGACATTTAAGTTGAAAATGTCTGCAATGTGTCTTTTAATGTCTAAAAATGTCATTTCATTCCTGTAAAATGTCTGTAATATGTCTGCAACATGTCTCTAAATGTCATTTCGTTCGTGAAAAATGTCAGATGTAGTCAAGATTATCTCTGTCGAATCTTTGCAATATGTCTGTTACATCATATTTTACATTTCGAAGATGCATCTTGCATCAACCATTGATTTCCAAAAATGTCCTTTCAATATACATTTGGAATAGTTTTAGCAAAATTTTGTCTTGCATTTCTTCGATGTTATAAAAATTGTTTCAGATATCCTTCTGCAATAAGATATTTAATTGAAACATAATCCTTTTTATTTTTCGATTTACTTTTACCTTCTAAAAAATTGAATAATTCCATTGAACGTGGATCATCACTAATTTTTGCTGCTCGAGAAATCGTATGCAACTGAGCAATAAGATTGCTTAAAGATTTTTGCTTCAACAAGAGCTTTAGATTTAAATCATAATCACTTTCAATAAGTGCGTTTGAAAAATCTGTTGACAATTCTTGAGACTTCTTTATTTCTTCAATAATCATGGTGTTGCCTTTTTCTTCTCAAGGTAAAGATTGTGAAAAGCCTGAAAACAATAGTTGATAAATTGATTTGTGCTGAATTTTATGGTACTAAATTTAAAAAATTATTAAATGTTGAACGCTAGCCTGATTTTCGCAACTATTGAAAATCAGATACTAAGATAAATTTTTACTTGTTTTATCAAAATAAAATATTACGTTTACGTTATATTTTAATGATATACCAGCCAATGATTCCCGAAAATACAAAGAACGATCTGATTTCTTCTTTTGCTAATTTGACGACAATTGAAGATTATGAAAATTTGTATACAGCCATCATGAAGCCCACTTTTTACTTAAAAGATTTGGGTGTTACTGCGAGAGTTTTAGCTCATTGGAAAGAGAATGATTTGATTCCAACTACACAAGATTCTGTTGGATGGAGTAAACTAAACTTTTGTGAATATATATGGGTTAAAATAATTCAAGACTTAAGAATATTTGGGGTGCCATTTCATGTGATTAAGAAAGTGAAAGAGCATCTCTTTGGAAAACCTGATTTCATTATTGATACACGAAGCTTTAAAGAAATCTTAAAATTAAAGACAGAAGCATCGACTTATAATAATCTTGAAGAGATGGAAAGAATACGATTGAACGAGATGATCGATGAACCCGAATTTTTTGAAGGGTTCAAAAAATTTTGGTCCAATTTCAAAAGGATTGATATGATTGTTTCTTACTCTATTCAATTTCGCAAAAAAGTTGGAATACTAATTAGCAAGGATGGTAAAATTCGAGAATGGCTTGCTTTAGATTATAAAAGCTACGAGTTGGCCTATTCTCGATCAGAATTATTTATTTCTATTTCCGATTTCATATTTGACTTTATGAATGATGAAACGAAAGAAAAATTTCTCCTTCCATTAAAATTGATTTCACAAGAAGAGTTAGAAGTTATTCGTACAATTAGAAGAAATGATTTAAAAGAAATTATAATCAAATTCCCTATTAAAAGTGGTCGAAAGAAAATGCATATCGTTACGGTTAAAGAATTGCAATTTTCCCAAGAACAAAAAGAAGATTTTTTCGGAATCATAGGAAAAAAGGAATATCTAAATTTACGGATAACAACGAATTCAGGTGGGCAGTTATATATTGAAAGCACACACCAAATAACGTAATAATTTAAAGGCTCTGAAAACCTCAGGCCGTTTTGTAGTATCCTTTTTCACATTGACAGCCTCAAGTGAAAACAGAATTCGCAAACTTAAATGCTATCAAATGAACGATGCAAAGAGATTTTAAATAAGAAAGAAAAAAAGTACACAGACGAACAAGTTCAACAAATCAAAGATGTTTTATATCAGCTTGCAAAAGCAGATGTAGAACTCTTCAAACGATTAAGAAATGAAAACAGAGAAAAAAGTAATCCTGTACAGTAGGGTTTCTACAACTGACCAGAAAGATCATGGCTATTCATTAGCAGATCAAGAAGCAAGATTGGAGAAATATTGTGAACTGAATGGTTACACAATAGTTTACCAAGTTCGCGAAGATGCATCAGGGAAAACTTTTGAGAGACCTCAATTCAACAATGTACTTGAATTCATCAAAAAAAATAAGGGAGTGGCAAATACTCTCCTGTTTGTAAAGTGGGACAGGTTTTCAAGGAATGCTACAGATGCGTTGAATATGATCCGAACTATGCTTTCTTATGGTATCAGAGTCAATGCAGTTGAACAACCGATTGATGTCACTATACCTGAACAAAAGATCATGCTTTCATTTTATGTCACCACTCCTGAAGTAGAAAATGATAGACGGTCAATGAATGTAATTAGCGGAATGCGAAGAGCAAATTCAGAAGGAAGATATTTAGGCCCTGCACCGAAAGGTTATCAAAATGCAAGAGACATAACTGACAAGCCAATTATTTTACCTGACGAAAATGCAAGCTTTGTTAAAGAGGCATTTGAATTGGCAGCTACTGGAATCTATTCTCAACAAGAACTTTTGAAAGAAATGAATTCAAAAGGATTAAAGTGTGGCAAGAGCCAGTTTTCTCTTTTGTTACAAAATAGATTGTACACTGGAAAAGTATTAGTTAAGGCAACTATAGACGAAGAAGAAAAGTGGGTTGATGGATTCCATGAACAATTTGTTTCAACTGAAATCTTCGATCAAGTTCAGGATATTCTAGCGGGTAGGCGACAAAAATCGAATCGAGTAAAAATTCAACAATTGGATAATAACTTGCCGCTTCGCGGATTACTTCTATGTTCCAATTGTAGCAATAAGCTTACGGGTAGCGCATCGAGAGGTAATGGTGGCCGCTACTATTACTATCACTGCAATGTGTGTTTTAAAGAACGATATCGTGCCGACATTGTCAATTCTCAGTTAGAAGAAATGTTGAGTGAGATAAAAATTGAATCTACTGTAAAAGATCTCTATCAGGAAATCATTAAAGACTTACTCAATGGAAATAAAGACAATCGTAAAACCGAAATAAGTAAACGAGATACAGAGATTGCAAAAAACAAAGGTCGAATTAACAAGATCACTGATCTGTTAGCCGATGGTGAAATGTCAAAAGCTGATTTCATTGAAGCAAAGAAACGATATGAAAGTATAATCAATAAATTATCGGTAGAGCGCAATCAATTCAACATGGCAGAAAGCGAATTGGGTGAGTACTTGAAATGGGGATTGAGTATGATGGAGAACATCAAAGGTCACTATGAACTTTCAAATATTGATGTGAAACAAAAGATCATCGGTTCGATGTATCCAGAAAATTTCACTTTTTCAAAAGGACGACTTCGAACCAATAGAATAAATGAACTTCTAGTCTCAATTCAAGCCACCAGCGCGGCTTTCGAGCAAAAAAAAACCGAACAGCATCAGGATAATTTGATGTTGTCCGGTATGGTACTCCGGGCGGGAATCGAACCCGCACTCCCTCAACGGGAACAGGATTTTAAGTCCTGCGTGTCTACCAGTTCCACCACCAGAGCATTTTAGTTTGATAGCAAATAGACGAATCAACTATTCAAACTAAAGATAGACTATTATTAAAAACAAAAAACTCTCTCAAAAGAGAGAGTTTTTGAGCAGAAGACCGGGCTCGAACCGGCCACCCCGACCTTGGCAAGGTCGTGCTCTACCAAATGAGCTACTTCTGCTTTTAAGACCCATTACTTTTACGCGTTGGGACGGCAAAGGTAAAGATTTTTCCTTTTTTACAAAATTTTCTGCCCTTTTTCTGCCCTTAAAAATCAAATAGTTGAGAATAAAAATCCTTTTTTCGGGTGAATTTTGGCTGTTTTTACGAATGCTCCCAAATTCACGTTTAGGTTATTTTACTGTCATTACAACTCAAAAAATGGATGCGCTAAAAATAATTGTTGTCGACGACGAAAAAGGAATGCGTTCTTCGTTGGGTCACCTGTTTACGATATCTTGTTCTTGAGCAGAAATTGTAGCTGAAGCGGATGATGTCGAGACAACGTAAATTGAAATTATTAAGCATTCTCCTGATGTTGTGTTGTTGGATATTCAATTGTCAGGGAGAACCGGATTTGATTTGTTTAGAAAATTATTTCCAATAAATTTCAAGCTAATTTTTGTTACTGCTTTCGATCAATACGCAATTCAAGCTTTCAAGTTCAGTGCAATTGATTACCTGCTAAAACCGGTGAAGCCGGAAGATCTAGTAGGTGCATTGCACAAAGCTTCATTGTTAATTGACAAGGAAACTTTGCCTTTTCACCCACGGCAACTTTAAACAGTAACCTTAAACAAAAAATCCAAAACCTCAATTGGATTGTTTATTTTTGAAGATATAAATTGAAGGAAATTTATTTTTGAGTTTCTATTCACTATTCACTATTAATTATTTTGTACGCAATCGTCGACATAGAAACCACAGGGACTTATGCTGCTGCGCATAGTATAACAGAAATTGCTATACTGTTGCACGATGGTGAAAAGGTAATTGAGAGGTACAGTACGTTGATCAATCCGGGTACTTCAATCGTTCCATTCATTACAAGACTTACGGGAATTACCAATGAAATGCTGAAGAAAGCACCTCCATTTCATGATGTAGCGAAGAAGATTTGGGAGATGACAGATAATGCAGTATTCGTTGCACACAATGTGAATTTTGATTATTCATTTATCAGAGAAGAATTCAAACAACTTGGGGCTGATTTTAAGAGGAAGAAATTATGTACTGTTCGACTGAGCCGTGCTGCATTTCCTGGACATGCTTCTTATAGTTTAGGAACAATTTGCAATCAACTTGGAATTAAGATCAATGATCGTCACCGTGCAATGGGTGATGCAGAAGCAACTGTACAGCTTTTTGAAAAGTGTATTCGTGTAGACGATGAAAAGCATTTGAATGTTCTCTTGAAAAGAAATCTGCTTCAAACTGTGTTGCCGCCATCTTTGCCTGCAGAGAAATATAATAATTTACCCGAGAGTATTGGTGTTTATTATTTTCATGATAATAATGGAAAAATAATTTACGTTGGTAAGGCCATAAATATTAAGAAGCGAATCTATTCTCACTTCACAGGCAAAGGAAAAAATCGTTTGTCTTTTATGGATGCCATAGCAGATATTTCATTTCAATTATGCGGAACGGAACTTATTGCATTGTTGCTTGAATCTGATGAGATCAAGAAGCATTTCCCGATGTATAACAGGGTCCAGAAATTCGATAAGACATTTTTTGTTTTGTCAGAATATCTAAATCAAAAAGGAATACGTCAATTGAATTTTTCGAAAGGGCATAAGTCGATTAAGTCGTTGAAGAATTTTAATTCATTCGATGAAGCAAGTGAAACTCTCAAACTTTTAGCTGATGAATTTGAACTATGTGCAAGATACACTGGCTTGCAATCTACCCAAGGTGCATGTTATAATTTTCACCTGAAGAAGTGTAGAGGAGTTTGTGTTGGCATGGAAGATATTCAAAATTATAATGAAAGAGTAGAAGTAGCATTGCGAAGCATTGTTAATTCTGACTCGAAAATCATCATTGATGAAGGTAGGACGATTGATGAAAGGTCAATAATTCTTATTGAGGAAGGATTTTATAAAGGTTTTGGATATGTAAAGGTAGGTGAAGAGCCAGATTCGATAGAAAAAGCCAAGGAAATCATTACGCCATTAAGGCATTCAGGCGATGTTAACAGGATTTTAAGTAGTTTGGTTTAGATTTTATTGAGTGGTTTTTTAATTTTTTAGCAATCGCTTAAGGCATTATTACGAAAAAAAAAACGGTAAATTGTCTTGCTTTATCAAGGAGTACTAAAGGCTATCCAAGAATTTCTTGAAATGTGCATAGTAAGTGAATTCGATTTTTTTTCAAATCGTTTAATTCTTCAGTGAATTGATCACAAATTTAAAGGCATATTACATTTTATTAAGGGCTTTAAAGATCTTTTATTTAAAATTTCAAAAAGTTCTAGAACTCTTTACCGGTGCGGCTTTGAGAAGGTTTTTACACTATTTTTTTTTATTTGTCGGTCTTCTAAATAACTGACTTAAACATAGTGTAAGTTGTTTGTAATCAAGACAGAACAGCTATTTAGTATGAAATTGGACATTAAGCTACTATTCCAAATTCTTACAATTGAATGTAATTGGGTGTTTTGCTGTATATTCTTTTAAACATTACCGTTATAATACTTCAGAAAGCAACTGGAATCCACACACCCCCAAAGCTGCTTTTCACCCCACAATCCAATGAATGCCATCTTCACACACCACATGAATGGCAAATTTAATAGCAGTACACATCCCACTGTGGCACTGCTATTTTTTTGCTTTCTATTAGCTAGTCAAAATCTATTTGCTGCGGTAACAATTACCAAGGCGAATTTGTCTGTTTCGGCCGATAAAGCTGCCAATGCTGCTGTACCGGCATATTCTACATTAGGAACTATCCGATTGACAGAAGCTGCGGTTACAGATTTTTCTATTGGAACAGGAGTGACGTTTACAATTGCTGCTCCAACAGGATGGAGTTTCAATCCAGCAGCAACCGTAGCAATTACCGCAACCGCCAATCGTGATATTACACTCCCGACAGTAGTTTCTAAAACTGCAACTCTTATTACCTTTTCATTTAATGTGAATGCTATAATAAAAAGTGACGTTTTAACCATTACAGGAATTCAAGTAAGATCAAACGATGGTGCATGGCAAGCAGTTGCTGCCAACATGCTATCAGGAGGTACAGCAGTCATTGCAGGTTGTGCCAATGGAACAGCATTAGGAGCACTCACAACAACAGTTGGAGTGGGAAGATTAGTCACTGTTTTACCTGGACAAGCTTTTACAGATGCAACTACACTTGCAGCAAGTGGAATTACAGGAACACCTACTGCGCAAACTGCTAATACCTCATTCAATCTAACAAAGGTTATTGATTGTGATCAATTCTATAATGTGATCACAACTTATACCGGGACAAAGACACTTACTTTCAGTGGACCTGCGACAGCTGTTACAGCTCCAACGTTTACAACTTCTGTTGCATTTACCAGCGGCCAATCAACAACTGCACTTGCTACAAAATTAAAAAAAGCAGAAACGGTAACGATTTCAACAACAGACGGAACTTTGGTTGGAACTGCAAGTTCGTCTGTCGTTGTTAACCCGGCTGTACTCAATAATTTCTTTATAGAAGCAAATGGAGGTGGTTCCATTCCTACTCAAACTGCTGCTGTTCCATTTAGTATTCAAGTCAAGGCGAGGGATGTCGAGAACAACACATGCAGTTCCGGGCCAAATGTATTTTCAGGAACGGTAAATTTAACATCAACGGGTACACTTACAAATGGAGGTGGTACCACTTCGGCGTTTACAGCGGGTATGTTATCAAACAAATCTGTTACAATTAGTCCCGGAGGAACATTTACAATTACTGCAACAAGCGGTTCAACAGGAGTAAGTAATTCGTTCCTTGTAAATAATCCCGTTCCAACAATATCAACCATTTCACCTTCATGTGTTGCAACAGGAGCAACTACATTTATTCTTACTGTTAATGGTACTAATTTCGTTAGTAATTCTGTAGTGCAATTAGGAGGAGTTTCTAAAACAACAACATTTGTTTCTTCTACGCAACTGACTGCAAGTATTCCTTCGTCAGACGTTACAGTACAAGGTGTAAAAAATATTTCGGTGTTCACGCCAACTCCGAATGGCGGCACAACCTCAACATTGCCAATGACTGTTTCTCTCACGCCGGTTATAACAACTTCCCCAAGTTCACTTTCATTATGTCAAGGGTCGAATGCAACGTTTAATGTTGCAGCAAATGGATTTGGCATTTCTTATCAATGGAAAAAAAACGGTGTTGTTCTAGTCGATGGTGGTCGAATCAATGGATCAACAACATCGTCATTAACGATCACATCAATTTTGCCGTCTGATGGATCAAATAATTATAAAGTAGATATCTTTAGTCAATGTTATTCTCCTGTAAGTTCCGTTGCTGTTACATTAGCAGTTGATACTGCAATTAACGGAGGAACAATTGGTGGCAATGCTACAGTCTGCCCCGGTATCAATTCCGGCAACTTAACTCTATCTGGTTATTCAGGAACAATCGTTCAATGGGAAACTTCGTTGAATAACTTTGCGTCGGTGAATTCAGTTATTTCAAATACAACTAACTCACAGGCCTTTTCAAACTTAACACAAACAACTTATTATAGAGTATTGGTTCAAAGTGGTACTTGTAATTCCGGATATTCAACTATCGCAACTATTAATGTTACCTCTGTTCCTATTCCGTCTGTTCCAACTGCAAGTACGCCTCAGTGTCAAGGATCAAATGTGACACTTACTCGGGGAGTACCAACAGCCGGTCAAACTTGGTATTGGGAAACTTCGGCAACTGGAACAAGCACAACAAACTCTGGTCTTACAAATGTTGTAAATGCAAGTGGAACATATTATTTAAGAGCTCAGGATAATTCAACTTCTTGTTGGAGCTATGGTTCATCAAGCGCCGTTGTTACTTTAAGTCCAAGTTCTTCAAGTTCACGTACACTTTCAATTTGTTCAGGTTCCACATTGACACTTCCTGATGGTGTTGTAGTATCTTCTTCAGGAACTTATATTTCGCATATTTCAAATACGGCTGGTTGTGATTCAGCAATCACAACGATTTTAACTGTCAAAGCAAATACATCTTCATCACGCTCTGTGAATATTTGTGCTGGTTCATCTTCAACTCTTCCTGATGGTGTGGTTGTTTCGACAACAGGAACATATACTTCGCATATTTCAAATATGGCAGGATGTGATTCAACAATTACCACAGTATTGACAGTTCTTTCCAATTCTTCTTCTACTAATGATGTTTCCATTTGTAGTGGATCTACATTGAACTTACCTGATGGTGTGGTAGTTTCAACTGATGGAACTTACATATCTCATATTTCGAATGCTGCAGGTTGCGATTCAACAATCACAACGAACTTGACAGTTATTCCAAATTCATCATCGACACAAACAGTAACGATCTGTAGTGGTTCGTCAATTACCCTTCCCGATGGTGTTGTTGTTTCTTCGGCTGGTATTTATAATTCTCATATTACAAACGCCGCCGGTTGCGATTCTACAATTACAACTACGCTAACAGTATTAGCAAATACTTCTTCAACACGCAGTGATACGATCTGTAATGGATCGACATCAACTCTGCCGGATGGAGTAGTCGTTTCTGCAGCAGGAACATATGTTTCTCATATTGCAAATGCAGCCGGTTGTGATTCCACAATTACGACTACGCTTATTGTAAAAGCGAATACATCTTCAACACGGAGTGTTTCGATCTGTAATGGATCAACATCAACTCTGCCTGATGGAGTAATAGTTTCTACAGCAGGAACATATATTTCGCATATAGCAAATGCAGCAGGTTGTGATTCTACTATTACAACTACACTCATTGTAAAAGCGAATACTTCTTCAACGCGTAGCGTTTCAATTTGTAATGGAGCGACACACACTTTACCTGATGGAGCGAGTGCAACAACGACTGGTGTTTACACAAGTCACATTTCAAATGCAGCCGGATGTGATTCAACGATCACAACGAATTTGACTGTGATTCCAAATACTGCTTCGACTCAAACAGTTTCAATTTGTAATGGAGCGACTCACACACTTCCTGATGGAGCGACTGCAACTACGACCGGTGTTTACACAAGTCTTATTTCAAATGCAGCGGGATGTGATTCAACGATCACGACGAACTTGACTGTTATTCCGAATACAACTTCGACTCGAGCAGTTTCGATTTGTAATGGAGCGACTCATGTTTTACCTGATGGCGCGAGTGCAACTACGACTGGTGCTTACATAAGTCACATTTCAAATGCAGCGGGATGCGATTCAACGATCACGACGAACTTGACTGTAATTCCAAATACAACTTCGATTCAAACAATTTCAATTTGTAATGGAGCAACTCATACATTACCTGACGGAGCTTCGGCGACAACTACAGGAACGTATGTTTCGCATATATCAAATGCAGCAGGATGTGATTCAACGATCACGACAAACTTGACTGTTATTCCGAATACTACTTCAACTCGAGCAGTTTCGATTTGTAATGGAGCAACACATGTTTTACCTGATGGTGCTTCGGCAACAACTACCGGAACGTATGTTTCTCACATTTCAAATGCGGCTGGTTGCGATTCAACGATCACGACGAATTTGACTGT
>JANOBV010000039.1:0-1655 GCA_031411835.1 Bacteroidota bacterium
CGTGAAACATTAACTTTTTCAGCAGCGAACGTTTCAGTAGAAAAACTTCTACAATGGGCTAAGCAATTTGATGTTTTCACATTATTGAATAGTAACACTTCAGCAGATAATCCAACAGACAATTATAGTAAATTCGATTTACTGCTTGCCGTTAATATAGTTGAACAATTTTCTGCAAGTGAAAACCCGTTTCAAATAATAAATACCATTTCAAAAAAGAATGACTGGCACATTCTTCATTTAACATACGACTTAAAAAACAGTATTGAAGAACTTGAATCCAATAATTCAGATAACGTCAAATTTCCTGAGTTTCTTTTTTATTGTCCGGCTTTAATTTTTGAAATAAAGAATAGTGAATTAGCAATTCACTATTTCAAAGAGTTCAATTCAGAAAATGAAATTACAGAAATATTTCAAGCAATTGAATCAGCTGTAATTGACGAAACTTCACACAAGCCTGAAGTAGACATCAAAACAAGAATCAGTCGTGAAGAATATATTTCAACAATCAATTCAATCAAAGACCACATTCAACAAGGCGATATTTACGAAATGAATTATTGCCAGGAATTTTATTCCGAAAATGCCACGATCGATCCATATCAGATCTATCATGAACTGAACAACATTTCACCAATGCCCTTTAGTGTATTTTCAAAATGCAATGAGCATTATTTGATGTGTGCTAGTCCGGAAAGATATCTTGCAAAACGGATGAATAAAATTATCTCGCAGCCAATAAAAGGAACTGCTCGTCGGGGAAATAATTCCGAGGAAGACAAAAAGATCGTCGACATATTTTATAATGACGAAAAAGAACGTTCAGAAAATGTGATGATCGTGGATCTTGTTCGCAATGATCTTTCAAGAACTGCAGCAAAAGGAACTGTTCATGTCGAAGAACTTTTCGGGATTAAAACTTTCAAACAATTACATCAAATGGTTTCGACAATAACATCGGAACTTGAGCCAGGAAAAGATGTTGCAGACATTCTGCAGACAACATTCCCAATGGGCAGCATGACGGGAGCGCCAAAAATTCGAGCGATGCAGATCATTGAAGAAACAGAAAAGACCAAACGCGGATTATATTCCGGATCGGTCGGATATATTTCTCCAAATGGCGACTTTGATTTCAACGTCATTATTCGAAGTATTTTATACAATCAGAAAGAAAAATATCTTTCCTTTACGGTTGGTAGTGCAATTACGATTGGCTCTACAGCGGAAAATGAATATGAGGAATGTTTGTTGAAGGCTGCGGCCATGAAAAAAGCACTTTCGCAATAAAGAATAAAATGTTGCTACAAGAATTCAACGACTTTTTACTTTCAAAAGATTTACTTAAGCAAGACCAGAATGTCTTGTTGGCTGTCAGCGGCGGACTAGACTCAATCGTCCTATGCCGACTTTTCAAAGAAAGCAAAATCGATTTCGCCATCGCACATTGCAATTTCAAATTACGCGGGAAAGAATCGGATGGCGATGAAGAGTTTGTAAAGAAATTGGCCGCAACATACAAAGTCCCGTTTTACAATATTCAATTCAAGACAAAAACTTTTGCGAAAGAGAAAAAACTTTCGACACAAGAAGCTGCGCGTGAATTGAGGTATCAATGGTTTGAAAAGATTCGTGCAGAATATCAATATGAT
>JANOBV010000040.1:0-2247 GCA_031411835.1 Bacteroidota bacterium
AAAAAATATAATCCGGCAGAAATTTTATTCATAGAAATTTTCGTCGGCAAAATTTTATTTAAGCCACTATAAATTTTCTCTCCTGAAATTGAAAATAATTCTAACGAAACTTTAGAATGATTTTTAGAATCGATCAATAAATTTCCTGCTTCGCTTACTGGATTTGGATAAACACTAATTTCGTTTTCAAAATCTTTATCATTCGTCGAAGGACAAATTTGAAATTCGACAATAACATCATCCGATGTTGTACAACCATTCAAATCGACAACAGAAACGAAATATTGTATTACTGCAGGTGTTATTGAAACCGCATTATAGAATTCAGAAAGCGTACCATCTTGCCATGTGTATGAAGTGAAATTTGGGCCGGCATCGAGAATTACAGACTGACCTAAACAAACTATTGTGTCGTCAATAAGATCTACCTGAAGCGGTTGATATAAATTTACGTTTACAAAATCTGTATCGACACAAATTCCATTTGTAAGTACCAAATAATAAACTCCCGATGTATTCACCGTTAACGTTGTGTCTATTGAACCATCAGACCATGTCCATTGCAAAAATCCCGGTGCTGTAAGTGTGATCGCTGATGTGTCGCAATTAGAAATATCCGGCCCCAAAGTAAATGACGGCAGTGAAACAAATGTAACTTGTATCGTATCGAATGTACTGCATGAATTCGAATCAATTGCTTCAACGATATAATTTCCGTTACCATTAATTGTATCCGTCTGTTCAAATGAACCTGTGCTCCATTGATAATATGAGTATCCCGGACCTGCATCCAGAATATAACTTTGTCCAAAGCATAATGATTGATCCGGACCAAGATTCGGTTTAATTGTCGTCAACACATTCAACGAAATTGTATCAGTATAAATTTGTATTCCACCTGTATCAGTTAAAATTGCAGAATAAGAATTAGAAGTACTCGCATAAATAGTTTGCTGCGTTTGACCTGTGCTCCACAAATAGGAATAGCCGGAAGGCAATGAAAGTGCTGTAGAATCTCCAGAACAAATTGAATTAGTCGACGAAATAATTGTTGGAACCGATGGTACATTGCCTGCGCTATCTGCCTTTATAATAAAAGCTTTTGATCGTGGCCCATAACTACTCGTGCTTCCTGAAATTAAAAATCCGCCATCCGATTCAAGAAGCATGTTAGAAAAATACTCGTCGCCTCTTCCACCATAATTTTGACTCCACAATAAATTTCCATTCCAATCATACTTGTTGATTATAATTTGCTGACCAAAACCTGCTACCAATTGATCGCCTGCAAGAATGAATGAGCTATCTTGCAATTGACGTAATGCAATTTGAAATGACATTCCCGGAGGCATTGGATTAGTCCATGCTGATCCAGTTGCCGTATCCATTCTCGTAAATTGATTATAGCTCGCCAAAATAAATCCACCACCAATTGCGGTATCGACAGTGTGATATGTTTCTGAATAAGTAAAATTCGCGGTGACGCCAATTGAATCAAAAAATGTGAGCTTAGAAAAATAATATTGGATTGTATCGTAACAGCCTGTCAAATATGGAGAAACTGTACAAAGTTTATCGCCAGGAAGAAATTGAAAAGATTGTTTTGAAGGGTTGCTCATGTT
This sequence comes from Bacteroidota bacterium, assembly GCA_031411835.1. Lineage (GTDB taxonomy): Bacteria > Bacteroidota > Bacteroidia > AKYH767-A > 2013-40CM-41-45 > JADKIH01. The sequence goes on from JANOBV010000040.1 coordinate 1,623, forward strand.
ATTAGAACTCACTCTTTCCCAATCCAAATTTCCAATACTATCTTCTTTAAGAAAATATTCAGGATCATAACACATTTCACTGTTATTCCAGAAACTATACATAATCTTATTGTCCGGCGTTTTGTAAACACCATGAGCTGCTGCATTACCAACAGCACCATATTCCAAAAAATCAGAAATTACTACACCATTCGAATCTGTACGTTGGGCGTATGCCGTAAGTGGAATTGAATCGCGTCCCACGAAATAATAATCAAATTGATCTGTAACTGCCAAGCAAATTGGATTCAATCTTGTTCTTTGAATTGTGAAACGATTGAATTCATTTCCGCTTTCATCCAGACGAACAACTATCGGTTTAAAATTATTAGTACATAAAAAAGAATAATTGTTGTCAGATGTTTTTACAATATGTCTTCCTGAAAATGACTTTGACGCATCGACATCAGAATAAACCTTAATAAATGTGTTCTGAGCTTTGGAATTAAAAATCCAAAAATTTAATAGCAAAAAAATAAATGAAAATCTCATGGCGAAGAATGAATATTATGCAATGTATGTAATTTTTAATTTTACTAAAAAGCGATTTCGAAACATTTGAACTTGAAATTGTGAATAGCATCGA
>JANOBV010000041.1:0-9540 GCA_031411835.1 Bacteroidota bacterium
GGAGTAGCATCTATCAAGATCAATAACTACACAAATACTAGAGGACAAATTGATGAGTGGATCATGCCAACGATGGATTTTTCAAACATCACATCACCGGTTGTAATGACATTCTATGTTGCCAATGCACAAAGAAACACAACAAGTAACGACGAACTTTCATTCTCAGGAAGCTACAATTGCGGAGCGAACTGGGTGCCGCGTTACAATAAAAGTGGTGCAACTTTAAAAACAACTACAAGTGTAGTTTCAACGAATTTTACGCCGAATGCTTCTCAGTGGAGAATGGAAACAGTTACTTTGAATCCGTTCAAGTTACTGCCAAACATTCGTTTCAAATTCACTAACACAAGCGATAGAGGAAACAATACATACATTGATAGTATCAACATTACCGGTACAATTGTAAACGTTGATGAGATGGATGAAATACAATTAGGTTTCGCTCTTTACCCGAATCCAACTACAGAAGCAAGCACAGTTCAATTCAAATTATCAACTAAACAATCTGTTAGCCTAGAAGTGAAAAACATTTTAGGACAAACGATTTCGAATGTTGTAAATGCTGAAATGGAAGGTGGATTACATGAAGTAAAACTTCCTGCACTTCCAAAAGGAATTTATATGATCGATCTTTATACAGGCAACAAACATCACGTTCGTCGATTGATCGTTTCTTAAAACAATAAATCATTGTAGAAAAAAGCCCGTGTAATAGCGGGCTTTTTTTATGCTCTTTTTTATCTTATGAATCTTATAGCAAAATCGGGGGATGCTTTAATTTTATTGATCGTATTACTTCCGGCTTTTGTAAAGTTCTTAATTAAGAAATACGCATCATAAACTAAGGATTTTAAATTGTATTTTCTTGGAAAGGCGCGCCCCGGGGCTGAGTGAATCAAACTTCTCCCAAATATCTCCATCACATTCAACAATAAATTTCATCGTACAAACAAGCAGGCTAAAGCCCCCTGCAAGGTATACCCCGTATTTTTTCCCCTCTTGCAGGCTATCCGCCGCGGCGGACAGCACTAATAAATAATCAAATGACTAAAATTTAAATGGTATTCGTTACCGCATAAATGTTGGTTCTTTTACTGTACGGCTCTTCAAATAAGCAAACTTGGTCACAAATCAAATAGAATAGCATTTTATTTTTATTTACCTAAATTCGTTGAACTAATCTTCACACACTTTTTCTCAAAAACACCCCATGAAAAAAATCGCTTACGCACTTATTCTTCTTTCATCACTTTTTTCATTTTCTCATGCAGAAGACAACAAGAGTTACACAACAGAAAAACGAAGCAACTCCGTTGTTTATATAATCCCGGTTGTATTTCATGTCTTGCACAATTATGGTCCGGAAAATATTTCTGATGCACAGATCCTTGATCAACTTGAAATTTTGAATCAAGATTTTCGCAAACTAAATGCTGATACAGCAAATATTGATTCAGCATTTCAAGGAGTAGCAGCAGATTGCGAAATAGAATTTCGTTTAGCAAGCATTGACCCAAATGGAAATTGTACAAATGGCATTGATAGAGTTCAAACGATGCTAACATATAATGCAAATGATAATTCTAAAATAAATAGTTGGCCAAATAATAAGTACTTGAATATTTGGGTTGTGAGCTCACTTCAAAATTCAATTGTAGGCGCCACCGGAACATTTCCAGGAGGGAATGATTCTCTAGACGGACTTATCTGTCTGTCTAATTACGTAGGAAGTATCGGAACCGGTTCTTTAGCCACTTTTCGTACTATCACCCACGAACTCGGACACTACTTCAATTTGTTTCACCCTTGGGGAAGTGGTACACTTGGTGTAACGTGTGGCGACGATGGGATAAGTGACACTCCCGAAACAATGGGATGGTCAAATTGTGTACCTAATGGTTCTATTTGCAATCCTCCGATCATTGAAAACGTACAGAACTTCATGGAATTTTCTTATTGCAGAATCATGTTTACCGAAGGACAAAAAACAAAAATGCATGTAACCTTGAACAGTTCTATTTCAGGAAGAAATAATTTATGGTCTCCTGCAAATTTACTTGCAACAGGTATTACACAAGGTCCACAAATTTGTACTCCTGTTGCTGATTTCTATATCGACCATCGATTAATTTGCGAAGGAAGTGATGTTACTTATTATGATCTGAGTTGGAATTCGAATGTAACAAATAGAAGCTGGTCTTTCCCAGGTGGCACTCCATCTACATCAACTGATTCTGCAGTAACAGTAAATTATCCAACAGCCGGAAATTATTCGGCGACATTGATTGTAAGCAATGCAACAGGAATTGATTCTATCACACGTACCTTTTTTGTATATGTAACAGGAACAGCATCGTCGTTCATTCCATATTCAGAAAGTTTTGAAGACACAGCTTCATTTCCTGGTGTTAATGGAATTATTCTGAATGAAGACAATGGAACTTCCTGGACTCGTACAACAACTGCTGCAAGTAGTGGAATAGCTTCTATCATGATAGATAACTTCACAAATTCAGCAGGACAAATTGATGAATGGGTATTACCTACCTTTGATTTTTCAAGTTTCATACAACCAATCACTATGACTTTTGATGTTGCAAATGCGCAAAGAACCGTTTCAAGTAATGACAAACTTTCATTCTCCGGAAGTTTCAATTGTGGGGAAAACTGGATTCAACGATATAATAAAAGTGGTTCTTCACTTGCAACAACTTCTTCTATTGTCGCGACAAACTTTATTCCGAATGCTACCCAATGGAGAAGTGACACAATTAATTTGAACCCTTTTGATATGCTTCCATCCATTCGATTCAAATTCACCAACACAAGTGACAACGGAAATAATATATACATTGACAACATCAACATTACTGCTTTAATTATTAATGTCGATGAGACCGAAGATATTCAATTAGGATTCTCTATTTATCCGAATCCAACAATTGAAGCAAGTACTATTCAATTCAAATTATCATCTAAACAAAATGTAAATCTACAAGTGAAAAATATTTTAGGGCAAACTATTTCAAATGTGCTCAACGAAGAAATGGAAAGCGGATTGCACGAAGTCAAACTGCCTTCACTTCAAAAAGGGATTTATATGATCGATCTTTATACAGGCAATAAACATCATGTTCGACGGTTGATCGTTTCATAAAAGAACCGTCATTTGTGCGGTAACGAATTACAATTATAATTTAGTCATTTGACAATTTAAAAAAGCTGTGCGCCCCGGTGCATAGTCATGCGGAAGGGGAAAACTTGGGGCCTGTCCGCATGGCGTCAGCCATTTTCTTTAAGAATCAATTTTAATTTAATTTCAATTTTACTGAGAATTGTTCGCAAGGGCTGTTTCATTTTTGAAGCGCGCCCCCGGGGTTAAATATGTATCATTGCAATCCAATACCATCATCAAATTAATCTTAGTCAATTTCGGATTTATCCTTTGTTTTCTCCCTCCAAATAAGGCTGAAAGCCTTACAAAAGCGGTCTTTTCCCACGTATTCACATATCTATTTCAGTGTTCAAGAAATTTCTTAAATTCGTGACCCGAAGGAAAATTCAGCCCTTCTTTCCCTATCAAAAATTACCATGAAAAAAATTCTACTCGCATTTATTCTTGCGACTTCTTTAGGTACTGTATCAAGTGCTCAGGAAAAAAAATGTTTTACTACAGAAATGGATAATATAGCAACAGCTAATGATCCAAACATGCTTCGTCAACGACAAGCGCTTGAAACATTTATTCAAAATTACTCTACTGTTGAAAGAAGAAACAATGGTGTTGTTTATGTAATTCCAATTGTATTTCACATTCTCCATAATCATGGTGGTGAAAATATTTCTGATGCACAGGTCCTCGATCAAGTTCGAATTTTGAATCGTGACTTTCGAAGATTGAATGCTGATACTGCAAATCTTGTTCCTGCGTTTCAAGGTCGTGCAGCTGATTCTGAAATTGAATTTCGCTTGCCAAGTATAGATCCTGATGGAAATTGTACAAATGGAATCGACAGAATTCAAACGATGCTTACATATAGTGCCAATGATCAATCTAAATTAAATCCTTGGCCGAACGATAAATATTTCAACGTCTGGGTTGCTCACTCGCTTGAGAACGTTGGTGCTGCTGCTTATGCTTATTACCCGGGAGCAAGTAGTGCTATCGATGGTGTACTATGTTTGCATAGTTATATCGGAAGCATTGGTTCTAGTAGCGAAGGAAGAAGTCGCGTACTTACTCATGAGATCGGACATTCAATGAATCTCTCTCACGTTTGGGGAAGCACTAATGATCCGGGTGTTGCTTGTGGTGACGATAATGTTAGCGATACTCCAGAAACAAAAGGATGGACAAGTTGCTATTTACAAGGTGCAGTTTGTAATCCACCAATCGTTGAGAACGTTCAGAACTATATGGAATATTCGTATTGCGATGTCATGTTCACTGAAGGACAGAAAACAAGAATGCGTGCTACGTTGAACAATTCTACTTCAGGAAGAAATAATTTATGGACGGCAGGTAATTTACTTGCAACTGGTGTTACACAAGGTCCGCAAGTTTGTTCACCGATTGCAGATTTCGGTGCAAGCAAAAAATTAGTTTGCCAGAATGGTACGGTTTCATTCTATGATCTTAGCTGGAACGCTCCTGTATCAAGTTGGAATTGGTCGTTTCCGGGTGGTGTTCCATCTACATCAACTGACTCTGCTCCTATCGTAACTTATCCGAATGCCGGAACTTATTCTGCAACGTTAGTTGTAAGTAATGCAACAGGAACTGATTCCGTCACTCAAACAAATATTGTTGATGTTGCAGGAACTAGCGTAACAAGTATTCCTTACTCAGAAAGTTTTGAAGACCCAACGTCATTTCCGGGAACAACAGGATTAGTGATCAACGAAGACAATGGTACAACATGGACACGTGTAACAAATACTGCAGTATCCGGTTCTGCTTCGATTCGTATCAATAACTTTTCAAATACAGCTGGTCAACTTGATGAATGGGTAATGCCAACAATGGATTTTTCAAATGTCTCTTCACCAATTGTAATGACATTCTTTGTTGCTAATGCGCAAAGAAATTCATCAAGCAATGATAAACTTGCATTCTATGGCAGCATGAATTGCGGAGCAAACTGGATGTTGCGATACAATAAAACAGGCGCACAACTTGCAACAACTTCTATTTCGTCTGCAAACTTTACCCCGAGTTCGCCAGCACAATGGAGAGAAGAAACATTAAGCTTGAACCCATTTAAATTGCTTCCTAATATTCGTTTTAAATTCTCTAACGTAAGCGATAGAGGAAACAACACTTACATCGATAGCATCAACATAACTGGAACACTTGTAAATGTCGACGAAATGGATGAGATCCAATTAGGATTTGCACTTTATCCAAATCCAACATCTGATGCAAGTACTGTTCAATTTCAATTGTCAGGAAAACAAAATGTGAGTCTTGAAGTGAAAAATATTTTAGGACAAAAAATTTCAAATGTGATCAATGCAGAATTAGATGGCGGTTTACATGAAATAAAACTTCCGATGCTTCCAAAAGGAATTTACATTATCGATCTATATACCGGCAACAAACATCACGTTCGCCGCTTGATCGTTTCATAATAAAGTTACAATTACAAAAAAAGCCGGTGTCATTGCCGGCTTTTTTTGTGCTTTCTTATTAAGAATGGACCGCTGAAAACGTAGTCAATCATCAACGTTATCACCTTTCATATGTCATATTTTTTTTGAAGATTTGCAACTTCGCTTCCTCATCTGAAGTACTACTTGTTTACCGTATATTATCCGAATGTTCACACAGCGCTTTAGCATCATTTTATTCGTTTTTGGCTTAATTTCAAACTTTGCCATTGCTCAGGAAGCTCCTGTCTATCGAAAAAATGCCATTTCAATCAACCTAACTCGCTGCGCTTCCAATGAAATTAGTCTTAGCTTCGAACATCGCTTTTCCGTTCGTCGGGCTATAGAATTCAATGCCGGACTAATTTATGTAAACGATGCCCTGCAAGATTTTGCAAAAGACTGGGCAAATACTCAAATATTTTACGAACATGGTTTTGCCGCTAGGATCCATTATAAGATCTTCAAAAAACCTGAAGACGATAAAACGAAATGGCGCGATTACATCGCTCCCGGAATTTCATACAAATATCTATACTACAATAAACAGTGGTTTGAAAATGAAAAGACAGACAGCAAAGGACAAGTCTTTCACGAACGTCTTTATCAACATCGATTCAGAGATAAATACAGTCTTGAATTTATTTGGGGAAAAGTTTATGAAATGAATCAGACTTTTGCTTTCGAATTTTATTATGGCGCCGGATTAACCGGAACACAATCGGATCGTTACGTAATCGCCAAACAACCCGATGACCGCGAGACTAAAATCGAAACTGTTGAAGAATATGACAACAGCTTTTATGTGAGGCCGTCGTTGCTTGTCGGTGCGAAACTTAGAATATCTTTTTAGAATTATTGCCACGAATGCACGAATAATTATTCGTTACAATTATTCGTGCATTCGTGGCAATTGTTCACAATTAGTGGGCTTGCAGCCAGTTGCTGCCTGTTCCCATTCCGATTTCGATTGGAACTTTCAAAGGCAAAGCAGTTTTCATTCTGTGATCGACCAATTTTTTCAGCTCTTCTACTTCATCAACATGCGCATCGAAAACAAGTTCATCGTGAACTTGAAGTAACATCTTTGATTTCATTTTCTTGCTCTTGATATCATTGTGAATGTTGATCATAGCAACCTTAATCATATCTGCTGCACTTCCTTGGATAGGTGCATTGATTGCATTTCGCTCTGCAAATCCGCGTACAGTTGCATTGGCAGAATTGATATCACGCAAATAACGACGACGACCTAGTATAGTCTCTACATATCCTTTTTTTCTCGCCATCTCAATTGCATTATCCATATACTCTTTCACATGAGAATATTGTCTGAAATAATTATCGATAATTCCTTTTGCTTCAGTACGCGAAATATTCAATCGCTCCGAAAGTCCAAACGCTGATATTCCATAGATGATTCCGAAGTTGACCATCTTTGCATTACGACGCATATCGGATGTTACTTCTTCTAATTTCACATCATACACTTTCGCTGCAGTAGCTGCGTGAATGTCTTCGCCACTATTGAATGCCGCCAACATTCCGGGATCTTCACTCAATTCGGCGATGATGCGTAATTCGATTTGTGAATAATCGGCCGAGAGCAAAACGAAATTTTTATCGCGAGCAATGAATGCTTTGCGTATTTCTCTTCCGCGTTCTGTGCGAATCGGAATGTTTTGCAAATTCGGATTGTCAGAACTTAATCTGCCAGTTACTGCTACGACTTGATTGTATGATGTGTGAATTCTTCCTGTCGATTTATCAATCAACTCTGGAAGAACATCTACATACGTATTTTTTAATTTTACTAACTCGCGATAATCGAGAATGCGACGAACCATTGGATGTTTATTTTCCAATTTACTCAACACATCTTCACTCGTAGAATATTGTCCGGTCTTTGTCTTTACCGGCTTCTCCATGATCTTCAATTTCTCAAATAAAATTTCACCAACTTGTTTAGGCGAACTCACATTGAAAACTTGTCCCGCCATTGTCTGAATATCTTTTTCAGTAATAGCAATATCTTTCGCAAGAACTTCCGATAATTCCTTCAATGAACTTGTATCAAGACGAATGCCTTCTGTTTCCATGTCCATCAACACATTCACCAAAGGCATTTCAACTTCATGAAAAAGTTTTTCTAACCCGGCTTTCTTCAGCTTCGGCTCAAAATTTTCCTTCAATTGCAAAGTGATGTCAGCATCCTCCGCTGCATACTCTGCAACTGCATCAATTGGAGCATCACGCATGTTCAACTGATCTTTTCCTTTCTTCCCGATCAATGTTTCAATTGACACCGGCGAATAAGAAAGATACGTTTCCGACATGATGTCCATATTGTGTCGCATCTCCGGCTGAATAAGAAAATGCGCAATCATTGTGTCAAAAGTTGGACCTGCTAATGCAACACCATACCGTTGTAATATTGCCAGATCATATTTCAGATTTTGCGCGATCTTTTCAATTTTATCATTCTCAAAAAACGATTTGAATTCATCCACAATTTTTCGCGCTTCTTTCTGATCTGCAGGAACAGGAACATACCAACCTTCATGTTTTTTTACACTGAAAGAAAGTCCAACTAACTCCGCAGTACTTGAATCGAGTCCTGTTGTTTCTGTATCGAAGCAAACAGATTTATGTTTCAATAATTCAGCAAGCAAATTCTTGCGCTCTTTTTCTGAATCAGCTAGGAAATATTTATGCTCAGTAGTAAGAATCGTATTTAAATCTTTTTCCGCAGCCAACTCGGGCTCTTCAATTTTTTCTTCAACAGAAGTTGCGACTGCATTTTCGTCACCAAACATCGACGTCTGTGTTGATTGTAGAACAATTGGTTTCGATTTACCGGGCTCAGCGGCAGGAACATTCGACAAATTCAACTGCTCAGCAAGTCGACGGAATTCTAATTCAGTAAATAGTTCACGGAGTTTTTCTTTGTTAGGCTCTACTGCAATTAAGTCATCCAGATTATTGTTTACAGGAACATCAAGAATGATAGTCGCTAATCGTTTCGACAAAACTGCCATCTCTTTATTCAACTCAACTTTCTCTTTTAGTTTCCCTTTGAGTTGATCTGTATTCACTATTAAATTTTCTACGCTATCGAATTGCTTCACCAATTGAATCGCTGTCTTCTCGCCAACACCGGGAATTCCGGGAATGTTGTCAGATGCATCACCCATCAAGCCAAGAATATCTTTTACTTGATCGACTCTTAAAATATCCCAACGTTTGCAAACTTCAGCAATGCCCATCACTTCCGGTGGTCCACCGGCGCGAGCAGGTTTGTATATGAAAGTATGCTCATCGACTAACTGACCGAAATCTTTATCAGGCGTCATCATGTAGGTGTCGAACCCTTCTTTCTCTGCTTTCACTGCGAGCGTACCAATGATATCATCCGCTTCAAAACCTTTTTTAGTCAGTAATGGAATATTAAAACATTCGCATAATTGATAAATGTATGGAATGCTTTTCGAAAGATCTTCGGGCATCTCTTCGCGTTGCGCTTTGTATGCAGGAAATTCTTCGTGACGAGCAGTGGGGCCTGAAGTATCAAATACAACTGCAATGTGCGTTGGACTTTCTTTTCGTAATACTTCAAGAAGTGTATTTGTAAATCCGAAAATTGCTGATGTATTCAGTCCTTTCGAATTGATCCTATGATTATTTGAAAAACCGAAATACGCACGATAAATGAGTGCCATTCCGTCTAATAAAAAAAGTTTCTTTTTTGCCATCGTGATTTTTGTTGAATGCCAAATGTAGGAAAATTAGAGAATGGAAAAGCGTGAATTGTGAGTCGAAAATCGTGAATTGAAGCGTACATCATAAATTTATTCTGCAACTTTATTCTGCAACTTTATCTGCGAAATC
>JANOBV010000042.1:0-42296 GCA_031411835.1 Bacteroidota bacterium
ATCCATCTTCGATTCCTGTATTTACTGCATCGTGGGCAGGGCCAGACATTGCATCAAAGGGTGATACAATTTACATAGTAATAAAAGCAACGCCTGAAGATGTTAATCCGATTTACATCCTTAGTTCTTTCGATGGTGGCCTAACATTTTCCTCGCCCGTTCAAGTTGATTTTATTTCTCCCGACATTAGCCGTTTTCCCACAGTTGCAATTGATGATTCAGGAAATCCAATCGTTGGGTTTATGAAATTTAATTCTAATTTTTCAAATGCAAGATGGGTGGTTGTAAGATCTTTTGACTACGGTAATACTTTTACCTCTGATGTTTTAGCAAGTGGTTGGTCAGGTGGAGTAGTTTGCGATTGTTGCCCGGGTTCAATTGTAAGCGAAGGGAATACTGTTGCAATGCTTTATCGTGACAATCTTAGTAATATAAGAGATAGTTGGACCGGAATTTCAAATGATAACGGTACCACTTTTACAAATGGTTGGAACGTAGATCAAAATAACTGGATGATTATGGCTTGTCCTTCGACCGGTCCGGATGGAGTTATTATTGGCGATTCACTTTATTCTGTTTTTATGAATGGTAATGGATCTCCGAAAGTTTATTTCAGTAGTTCCTCAATCAGTAATATGCAAGCATCAAATATTCAATTGCTTTCAGGTAGTAACAGTCAGAACTATCCAAGAATTTCAAATGACGGTTTAGCGCTTGGAGTTATATGGAAAGAAGTTGTAGCCGGTGATAGTAAAGCACTAGTCAGGTTTTCAACCGATATTAATTCAGGCCTAAATATTACATGTGATACAATTGCTAATGCAGGTGTAGCTAATGTTGATTTGGCGATTCATGATGGTAAAATTTTTGTTGTTTGGCAAGACGATATTTCGGGAACAGTAAAATTTAAAAGCGGAACATATTCGACGACGACAAATATTTCAAATGATCAAAGTCGAATTATTTCATTTTACCCAAACCCGGTTCGTTCAGATGAAATTAATTTAAGTTTAGGAGAAATTCCTGATGGGGAGTATGATTATAAAATTGAAAATTTAATAGGTCAATCTTTCGGGAAAAATAAATGCAAAATAGTAAATGGAAAAACTAGTATTAGGATTTCACTTCTAAAAGGGTTTTATGTTTTAAAATTAAATATTGGGAGTAGTGAGTTATCATTCAAATTTATACGAGAACAATAATGCACATAGCTGAGAGAATCTTAATTTATAAATTCCGCAAGTCTCTTATTATTTTCATAATTGGTCTAAATGGAATTTTAGTTGCTCAGAATAATGTCGAATTCATACTAAAAAATAATCAATGAAAAAAGTGCTTGCAATTATTTCCATTGCTGTCGTGATAGCATCTTGTTCTTCTTCAAAGAAAGGGGAATCAAAAACTGCTTATGCTCTTGATACAACAAAAGTTGTAGCCGGACAGCCTTTCTATCAGTGTCCAATGCATCTTAATGTACTATCTGCTACTCCTGGAAATTGTCCGGAATGTGGAATGGCATTAGAGAAAGTCATAAAGCAATAAGGCTATCATTTTCAAATTTAGAATTTAACTTATATGGATCATTCAAAAGTGCATCATAGTGATGTGCCTATGGGGTCTGTTGACCACGATCATCATGAAATAATGATTGATGATTTCAGGCGTAAATTTTATCTGGCCTTATTGCTTACTATTCCGGTCATGCTACTCTCACCAATGATTCAGCATTGGTGAGAGTTTTGTTTTTTCATTGAAAATCAATTACTTGAATAAAAAATGGAATAGAAGATTTTTTTTTATAATTTAGCCTCATGAGATTCATAGGTACAATATTGATTGCCTTAGCCGTTAGCTTTCTAATGGCGCATAGTCTCATTCCTCATCATCATCATCATGAAGAAATTGAAATTGTTCATCATCAATTAGGGCATCATGATTCTGATCAAGACGAGAGTGTCTTTTCATTGGGAGAACTTGACGGAAATTTTCTTATCTCTAAAAATCCTTTGGTAATTTCTTCAGGATTTATTGTGTTATTCTCTTTACAGTCTTTACAAGATCCTGCATTTATAGATGATCCTACTTTTTTAAAACAAAGTTTTGCTTTTAAGGAAGATGATATTCTCGATGAGTATTATTATAATTTTTCTTCAAGGCGCGCTCCTCCCATCATTTGATTTTATCAGAACAGTACTTTGCGAGAAGCGAGTTCGTATGCTTAATTTCCTGATTTAGGAAGCCAAGCTAATTTCCAATTGTTTAGTTATTAAAATAAAATCATGATAAAGGATATTCTTCTATTGGCTATGCTTTATAAAAAACTAAATCATGTTAAATAATATCATTGCATTTTCAATACGAAACAAACTAATCATAGGACTATTTACGATAGCGCTTATAATTTATGGTGCGTTTCAGATAAAGGAGTTGCCTATTGATGCAGTTCCTGATATAACAGACAATCAGGTGCAAGTAATTACTGTTACTCCGTCACTTGGTGCGCCTGATGTTGAACGACTAATTACTTTTCCGATAGAGCAGGCAACAAGCAATATTCCAGGATTAAAAGAGATCAGAAGTTTTTCAAGGTTCGGCCTTTCTCTTATCACAATTGTCTTTAATGATGATGTAGATATTTACTGGGCAAGACAACAAGTAACTGAAAGACTGAAGATCTCAGAAGAACAAATACCAAAGGGAATCGGGACTCCTGAATTAGCACCTGTTACTACGGGATTAGGAGAAATCTATCAATATGTATTGAAGCCAAAACATGGTTATGAAACAAAGTACAATGCAACTGAACTCCGCACCATTCAGGATTGGGTTGTTAAGAGACAACTTTTAGGGGTGAAAGGTGTAGCCGATGTAAGTAGTTTCGGAGGGCGGGTAAAGCAATATGAAATTGCAATTAACTCAGCGAACCTGAAATCTCATGAAATAACTATTAGCGATGTGTTTAATGCTTTAGAAAAGAATAATGGAAATACGGGCGGAGGTTACATAGAGAAAGCATCTACGGTCTTATATATTCGTGCGGAGGGGTTAATTAGTAGCATTGAAGACATTCAAAACATCGTAGTCAAAAATCTCAGTAACGGAACTCCGCTCTTTATAAAAGATGTTGCTGAGGTCAGGATTGGCAATGCAACAAGATATGGAGCCATTACCTACAATGATGAGGGTGAAGTTGCCGGAGCAGTTGTAATGATGCTAAAAGGTGATAACAGCAGCAGAGTAATTAAAGATGTAAAGGAAAGGATTGTTCAGATAAAAAAAACTTTACCTGAAGGAGTAGAATTGGAGCCATTTCTTGACCGTACAAAAATGGTCAATAATGCTATTGGAACTGTTACAAAGAATTTATTGGAAGGTGCTTTAATTGTGATCTTCATTCTTGTATTGTTTCTAGGAAATTTCAGAGCAGGTTTTCTTGTCGCTTCTGTTATTCCTTTGTCAATGCTCTTTGCCATAATTATGATGAATATTTTCGGGGTAAGCGGAAATCTTATGAGTCTCGGTGCATTGGATTTCGGATTGATCGTTGACGGTGCCGTAATAATTGTTGAAGCAGTAATGAACAAGCTCAACAAAAAATCCTTTCCTCAGCTTAATCAGATAGATCAAAAACAAATGGATGAATCTGTAAACAATTCAGCAAGCAAGATGATGAACAGTGCTGTGTTTGGACAGATTATAATTTTGGTTGTTTACCTACCGATCTTTACTTTGGAAGGTATTGAAGGAAAAATGTTTATCCCAATGGCTCAGACAGTAGCCTTTGCCTTGTTAGGAGCATTTATTCTTTCTCTGACTTATATTCCTATGATGAGTTCAGTTTTTCTTAGCAAGAATTTAGTTCATAAGCGAAATATTTCAGACAGGTTAATGGACTTCTTTATAAACATTCAGCAAAAGTATCTTTCTAAAGCATTGAGGTTTCCAAAGGTTGTTTTAGGAAGTACGCTAATGTTGCTTCTGATTTCAATTTTAGTTTTCAAAAGTTTAGGTGGAGAATTCATTCCCGAATTACCCGAAGGAGATTTTGCTGTCGAAACCCGCGTTCTAACAGGTAGCAGTATTTCTACATCTGCGGAAGCAATACTAAAATCGGCAAATATATTACTGAAAGAATTTCCTGAAGTTGAAAAAATTGTAGGTAAAACAGGGAGCGGAGAAATACCTACCGATCCAATGCCAATGGAAGCATCTGATATGATGATCATACTAAAGGATAAATCTGAATGGACTTCTGCAAAATCATGGAATGAACTTTCTGCTAAAATGGCTAAAGCTTTAGAAGTTATTCCCGGTGTAACTTATAGTTTTCAATATCCGGTCGCAATGAGATTTAATGAGCTTATGACAGGCGCGAAACAAGATGTAGTTTGTAAAATATTCGGAGAGAACTTCGATACACTTTCAAAATATTCCAAGATTCTTGGAGATGTTGTTTCTAAAGTTGAGGGTACAAAAGAAATTTATGTTGAACCTATTGACGGATTACCTCAATTGATCATAAGGTATAACCGGAACATGATTGCGCAGTATGGTCTGAATATTCAGGACTTAAATAAAATTGTGAATACAGCCCTTGCGGGTGAAAGCAGTGGTCTCGTTTATGAAGATGAAAAGCGTTTTGATATTGTGGTTCGCCTTGCAGGTGAAGGAAGAAAAAATCTTGACGACGTGAGAAACTTGCTTATTCCTATTGCAAATGGTAATCAGATTCCTTTGTATCAGGTTGCAAATGTTTCCATTGAAGAGAGTGTGAATCAAATTCAAAGAGATGATGCAAAGCGGAGGATCTTGGTTGGGTTTAATATCGATGACAGAGATGTTCAAAGCGTTGTTAAAGATCTTCAGAATGAAGTAGAGAAAAAGATAAAATTTCCTTCAGGATATTATGTAACTTATGGGGGAGCATTTGAAAATCTTGAAGCTGCTCAAAAAAGATTATCTGTGGCAGTCCCTATTTCTCTATTGCTTATATTTCTCTTCTTATATTTTGCGATCGGATCAGTCAGACATGGCTTACTGATCTATTCGGCTATTCCTTTATCAGCGATTGGTGGTATCTTATTCCTTGCATTAAGAGGAATGCCATTCAGTATTAGTGCCGGTATCGGTTTCATTGCCTTGTTTGGGGTAGCGGTTTTAAATGGTATCGTATTGCTTGCTGAGTTTAACACAATAAGTAAGTCAGGTGTAAATGATATGCAAAAAGTAGTGTTGAAAGGTACTAAGGAGAGACTTAGACCTGTATTGATGACAGCATTCGTTGCTTCGCTTGGATTTCTTCCTATGGCTTTAAGCGGAGGTGCGGGGGCAGAAGTACAAAGACCACTTGCAACTGTTGTAATCGGTGGCTTATTGATTGCAACACTACTTACTTTGTTTGTGCTTCCGGTTCTTTATACAATGTTTGGAAAAAGGAGATCTGAAGTACATTCGAATGGGGCGAAATCAATTTTACTAATTTTATTCATCGCGCTTACTTCTTCTTACAAAGCAAATTCTCAATCAACAATTGAATTTAGAGCAGCTTTAGATTCTGCATTAAAGAATAATTACGGATTGAATAATGAAAGATTAGTCGCAGAATATAATAAAGCCCTGAAAGCTGTTTCTGTTGACATTCCACAGACTACAATTTTTGCTGAATATGGTCAGATCAATTCTGCTTACAACGATTCAAAAATTGGCGTCTCGCAGTCATTCAGCTTTCCAACGGTTTATCACAGAAAGAAAGCGTTGCAAAATGAAATATACAAAGGAAGTTTGATCAATACATCGCTTGCGGAAGCTGATCTTATTAAAGAAGTTACTACCTCATTTTATTCTCTAATATATCTGAATGAAAAGAAAAACATTCTCATAAATAGCGATAGTATTTATTCTGTTTTTTTGGAAATGGCGAACCTCCGCTTTGAAAAGGGAGAATCAAACTATCTTGAAAAAACAACTGCTGAATCGCAACGAGGAGCAATCCTGTTACAGTTGAATAGAATCAATAGTGACATTTATATTGAGCAATTGAAATTTCAAATGTTGCTAAACACGACTGTTTTTTATCAACCCATCGCAGAAAGTATAAAGATCGATCATCTGTCACAAGTTGATACAAATAATATTATTAATCACCCTGTGATAAAATATTTAGAGCAGCAAAACGAAATTAGTATTATGAACCGAAAAGTGGAAAGTTCTAAATATCTACCTGATTTACATTTTGGTTATAACAACATGAGCATACAAGGAAATGGTGCTGATGATATTTTATATACCAAAAAAGATCGCTTCAGTTCTGTTCAATTCGGAATTGGCATTCCGTTTTTCTTTTCATCGTATAAGGCAAGAGTAAAAGCAAGTAAGAAGCAGGAATTAATAAGTGAAAATTCTTACAAGGCGGGTTTGTTGCAAATCAAATCTGAATTGGGAGCATCACTTAAAAATTACGAAACACAAATTAAAGCAGTCAGTTACTATGAAGACAATCTTCTTAAAAGTGCTGAGACAATCATTAGTTCTGCTAATCAGCAATTCACCAATGGAGATATCAACTATCTCGAATGGGTTATGCTGATCAATAATGCAACAGCCATTAAAAGCAATTATGCTGATTCGGTTAATGAATTAAATCAAACAGTTATTCAACTTCAATACCTAAACCACAGATGAGACATATAAAAATCAAGCCTATATATTTTCTTTTTGTTATTGCCGGATTACTTTCCTGCAATCGAGAAAAACCTGCTGAAAGTGCAGAGACAATAATTCCTTCAGATAATTCTGTTGAATTATCACCTTCACAGTTGAGCAATTCTAAAATCGAAACAGGAAAATTGACGAAACAGGAAATTTCCTCTTTAGTGAAAGTCAACGGT
Source organism: Bacteroidota bacterium (assembly GCA_031411835.1). Classification (GTDB taxonomy): domain Bacteria; phylum Bacteroidota; class Bacteroidia; order AKYH767-A; family 2013-40CM-41-45; genus JADKIH01. The sequence goes on from JANOBV010000042.1 coordinate 6,888, forward strand.
CATATTGATGTACCTCCGCAGAATATGGTTTCTATAAGTTCTCCATTGGGAGGGTATTTAAAGGCTACAAAACTCCTTCCGGGAATGCACTTGAAGAAAGGAGAGTTAATAGCAACGATGGAAGATCCACAATACATCACACTCCAACAGGAATACTTAACAGCTAAATCAAAACTTATTTTTACAGAAGCAGAATTTTCGCGTCAGGAAGAACTTAATAAAAGCAAAGCATCGAGTGACAAGGTTTTTCAGGAGGCAAAAATGAATTACACAAGTCAAAAGATTTTAGTAAGATCTCTTAGTGAGAAACTAAAACTGATCGGAATTAATCCTGATGAGCTGAATGAAAATAATTTATCCCGTAGTGTCAATATCGTTTCTCCTATTGATGGATATGTTTCTAAAGTGAATATGAACATAGGTAAATATGCCAATCCTTCTGATATTATTTTTGAATTAGTTAATCCAACTGACATTCATCTTGCCTTAGATATATTTGAGCGCGATATAGATAAAATTCAGATAGGACAGAAACTTGTGGCTTATACTAACAGCAATCCTGAAAAAAAATATCGATGTGAGATAATATTAATCGGAAAGAATCTTGCAGATGATCGAAGTGTAGAAGTTCATTGTCATTTTGAAGAGTATGACAAATCTTTATTACCCGGAATGTTCATGAATGCAGAAATTGAGGTTTCGGGTTCAAACGGTTTTGTTATAGCAGATGATGCAATAGTGCAGTTCGAAGGCAAACATTTTGTTTTTAAGCAGACACAGGAAAGGAAGTACGAAATGGTAGAAATTACAACTAAGAACAGCGAAAACGGCATGACGCAAATTGCATTCTCAGATACATCCACTATTGCCGACCAGAATTTCGTTGTTAAAGGTGCTTATACGTTATTGATGAAAATGAAGAATACGGAGGAATGATTAACAATGAGTAAATGTAGAATGAATCCTGATAGCTCTCGGTATGAGAAATGAAGCATGGATCTTGATAGCTATCGGGATGAAAAATGAATAATGAATCTTGATAGCTATCAGGATGAAAAATGAATAATGAATCTTGATAGCTATCAGGATGAAAAATGAAAAGTACCTATACGGTTATGTCCGCTACCGTCCTTCAACTGTCGTCTTTCCCCCAACTTCCCCCAAAGTCCCGTCAGGGACGACATATCGGTAACATAAAAGACGAGCTCATGCAATCTTGATATATCCCCAGCCCCATAGGGGCGACATACTGGTGTCGCTGGTGATAGATGGATGCACTGTAAGGACTACCGTCACCTACTTTTAATCCTGTTTTTTACTTTCCTTGACCTCCTGCTCGACTAAATGTTCAATCAAGTTATAAATGCAAATTTAATATGCCGCTCTTTCAAATTCAACTGTTGGAAATTGCAAACCGTACGACGATAGGCGGAATGTTGAGCAGAAATTAGCGACACACTTTCAATTTAGTAAGCAGCAAGCGACATTCCTGCCGGGGTAGAAGGTACACAATTGGTTAAGAGCAAAATTTTCGCACTTATATTTAAAACAAATTATGCAAATTTGCAAGTACCACAGGAGTGAAAAAACTGCCCGATCCGGTTACATTTCCCAATATACCGTGATCAAATTGCTCGTAAATTTCATATCGTTGATCATCCGTTAATTCAACATCGGAGTTTATTAATTCAAGAAGTTGATTCTGTTTTTTTGTGTCTGCTTTTGAAAGTTTTCCCATTGACAATAAATAGTTGGGAAAACAGCATTTGTAAAGCCTAAAACATTCTCTGAATAAAAAAGATAAAGAAAGTTTGCTTAAATCTTTGGAATTCATACATTAGAGTCCACAAAAAAAACAGAACTATGAAACTTTCTATTTTACTAGCAAACACGTTTAAAGAATTACTTCCCGGAACGATATTTTGGATCGTAATCATTGCACTAATCATCATTTACCGGAGAAATAAAAAGAATAAAAAACTGTCCCCAACCAATGGTGTACCAATGAAGTCAGGCAGTAGAATTCCTACATCTCTTCTGTCACAATTCAATGACAAAGGAAAAAAGTGGATGCTACATCTTGAAAAACTTTATGATTCCGGATTGGGCTTTGATGGTTATGCAACCGATGATTATCAGAAAATGTTTAATGTAAAACTGCCAAAGCAAAATTTGAATAGCATGTTTGTAGATATGGGACTGAACCCGAACTATGAAGATGCACCTGAATATACACCATTACATAAGGCAGGTAAACTTCTTTGGGAGATGGAATTCAATATTGGTTTCAGAAATCAGGTTCGGGATCATGTAATTGATGACAAAGGAGAATCACGATACTTGAATGAAGTCGAAAAGCACAATCCACTTATACTATGGGATGATGAAATCCTGCTTGAAAAAATATATAATGCAAATCTGTATATCGAAATTAATGTCAAACCTCTGAATACTTATCAGGGTAAATCATATACTAAAGGACAGGAAATCGATTTCAATACAGGAGTGTTACCTCGCGTTAAATCTATTATTAATAATTTCAAATTATTGTCAGAAGGACATATGTTTGTAACAAACAAACGGATTGTTTTTAAAGGTTTCAAACAGGATGGTTTAAAACTTTCAATCCTTGCAGATAACGAAATGTGGATTGACAAGACGGATTCATTCAATGTTTTACGAGATGGAATTCTGATGAATGAAAAGAGTGATCCCAAATGGCTATTTACATATCCGGCATATGAAGGAAGTATTGTTGAACGTGATGAACATAATCAAATGATCAGGATATTTGACCGTATCATCAAAAATAATTACATGGAAAATCTTGTTCCTTTTGCAACTTCTGAAACTGCATAAAATTTTGAAAGAAATTGTACTACAATGATAATAATGATGATATAAAGTTAATATGTTCGGATTACCAATTGTTGTTCATATAGATAAAGATTATGTCGGTGCGTTTGCTGCGTTGGGTGGCGTGTTACTTGGTTTTGTTTTGGAGAATTACCGGAACAAGAAGACTGAAAAAAAGGAATTAAGGAAAATATTAATCGGAATTGTGGCAAAAATTAATTTAAACATTAATGATTTATACATACTAAAAACTAAAATTGTAGCATTAGATGTGTCTGCTTTTTTTAATGAAATTTCAACAGAACACTTTAGAAAGAACCTTAATTTAAACGACCCAATAATAAAAGAAAAATTTGAAAGTATAGAATCGGACATTAATAATAATTCTTCAAATTCGGCTTTAGGTATTGAATTTCTAAAATTGAAAGCGAATTTACATACAAATGTATTCGAATTTTGTTGTTATAGACAATGTGAAGAAGCACAAAATATATTAACAGAAATGTCCAATTACAAATATAATTTTGATGATATAAAAAAAATGAACTATAAGGAATTTGAAAGTTTTGATTTTAAAGAATACAGTCAAGTCATTGTTAAAAAAATAGATACTGAATATAGAGATCCATTTTTGAATAGATTACCTAAAATTCTTTTACATGAAATTGAAAAAATTGGTTAACAATATTTTGGAGTGTATTAAAAGGAACCGTAACATTACCGCTTAACCACATAAAACACTTAACACCATGCACACCGTTTTATCAGTAATGTTACAATCATCGAATCAGATGATCGGTAGTCTAGTCATTGGCATTGTAATCTTTCTTGTGATCCCTGCTCGACGAAATGTTCAATCAAGCTATAAATGTAAATTAAATTTACCGCTCTTTCAAATTCAACTATTAAAAATTGCAAACAGTACGACGATAGGCGGAATGTTGAGCGGAAATTAGCGACACACTTTCAGGCTAGTAAACATCAAGCGACATTCCTGCCGGGGTAGAAGGTACACAATTGGTTAAAAGGCTAATGCAATAACAATAATTAATTTAGAAGCACAGTAAAGATTGAAAAAATAAATCCGCGAACATAATTTATTTTGAGAAATTGTTTCATTTAATCTCCTGCTCTTATTGGTTGTCAAAAAAGTTTCCGTAAATTATTTTTGCTGCATGTCATATGCTTATCAAATTCACAAACAAGATGCGGCCTATTTTTTGACTCCTACAGCAGTTGAATGGGCAGATGCATTTATGAGGCTAGAACACAAACAAATTCTATGTGACAGTCTTAATTATTGCGTTGATGTAAAAGGATTAGAAATATTCGCGTATGTAATAATGTCAAGTCATATGCACATGATTGCAAGAGCAAAAGAAGGGAACTTAAGCGACATCATCCGTGATTTTAAAAAAATCACAAGCGCAATGTTGATCAAGGACTTTCGAACATCGACAGATAGCAGAAGTGGATGGATGCTTGATCTTTTTAAAGCTGGCGGTGAAAAACAAAAGAAGAAATCATCTATGCAACTATGGCAATATAATAATCATGCGATGGAGGTCTATAGCCCGAAATTTACACTAGCTAAAATTTCATATATTCATAATAATCCGGTTGAAGCAGGGTTGGTTGGAAGAGCGAAAGATTATTTGTTTAGTAGTGCACAAGATTATTCTGGTCAAAAAGGTCCAGTGAAAGTTTCAGTAATTAATTTACATAATTTATTTTAAATATCGGTTTGATTAATTTATACTTTTAACAAATTGTGTACCTTCAACCCCGGCAGGAATGTCGCTTGATCAGTTACTAGCCTGAAAGTGTGTCGCTAATTTCCGCTCAACATTCCGCCTATCGTCGTACAGTTTGCAATTTTCAACAGTTAAATTTGAAAAGGCTGTAATAAAATTTACATTTATAACTTGGTTGAACATTTCGTCGAGCAGGGGTAACTTCAACTGAGGAGCAATTGACAAACCTTTACCATGATTTTAAGAAGTTCAAACTTGAAGCTCCTACGCTTGGTTTAAATAGAGATGAGTTCATCAAAAGATGGAATGATGATAAAGTAGCAACAGAGAAAGCCATTGCTAAAGCGCTTACGGCACTCATCAATGATACTTATGGTATTTTATGTTTATCAGAGGATAAGGATAACATTAAGATGTGGTCACATTATGCAAACAAACATACTGGAGTTGTGTTGGAATTTGACTTTCAGAAAATTTTAACTAAAGGAAAAGATTATTATTGGAAAGTTAATTATCCTGGAGTAGGAAAGTTTTTAAATTTCTTGGATAAAGAGGTACCATCAAATAGTTCATTTTTTGGTCAGTTGATTACAAAGGCTTCTGTATGGGAAGAAGAAAATGAAGTCCGAATTTGTGCCGTTCATTCTGGACTGCACCCAATGAATCCTGAGTGCTTTACAGGACTTATTTTTGGAATTAATACAAACGTTGAAGAAAAGATTACTCTTGTTCACTTAGTTGGAAAAAATTATCCAAATGTAAAATTCTCACAAGCTGATAGGGATGAAGATGATTTCAAAATTAATATTGTTCCGTTAGATGTTAAACTACATATTGACCTGTTAATTCAAAAAAGAAATAATGGATAACTTATTTTATGTACTGTGTGGTTTTTGGGTAGAATCTGATATAAACGGGGGTAGTATTTATCAAAATCAAACTAATTTCTTCCAATCAGAAAAAGGAGTTAGTTGTTCAGTTCTATTATACACCTCTAATCTGACCTTCTTAATCACCTTGTCAAGTACTTCAATAAATCCCTTATTAGTATAATTGATTGGTGCGCTTGGGTCGGGATTGTGCCAAAAGGAAAGGACAGTTTCTGCATTTACTTCTTCGAGAAAGTTATAATAATTAGTTGCGAATGATTCCAATTCATCAATGTTAGAATACAAGGTTTCATCTCCATCCAGATATGAACTATATTCTGTCATATATTGTATTAACTCTGCATTTTGAAATTCATGGTCTTTTAGTGCAGCGTTTAGTTTTAGTCTTTTAGTTTCAATCTCTAGATTAATGGTCTCCGGTGTTTCACCTGCTAGGTGTGTAAATGGACCATAAGCCAATGTAAATTTATAATGCCAGAAACATTTAAAGGTGTAATACTCCATACTAGCAGTAACTGCCAGTGTGCTGGTAAACATAGCTTTTCTTACTGTGGATTCAATCATAGATAAAGCAATAATCATCCTGTGCAGAACTTCAGCTTTCCGCTGAATAGTCATTTTTTCTAATTCCGCAGCTTGATACTTTTCAAACTGTTTTGAATTTTGTTTAAAAGATATGTAGCCAGTTAAAGCACTTGCCAAGAGTGCAGCAATTAAGGTCCAAAAGGATTGTTCAGATAGCATGACACAATGTAAATAAAAAGGCGGACTTTCTAAATTGAACATTGTCAAAATATTAAAGGTAAAAATATTTACTTTTATCATCAAATTGAAAATCAGTGGGAAAAGAAATAATCTTCAATGTTGAACCAAGGTTAAAAGAATACTTTCCGGAAATCTTTCTTTTATTAGATACGAACAAGATTAGCTGGACCAGAATTAATAGACTTTTTCAGACTTCTAAGGAGGAAAGAATGGGAGAAATGAAATCTTTGGGAATAGAAAAGAAAGAGTATCAATATTGCTTCTTAGATGTTGTTCATTATTGGGTTCAAAATAACAAAGAAGGATTTGACCAAATGTCATTTTTCGGAACATTATTTGAAGCCCTTTCAAAATGTTTAGAGAAGAATGAAAAGCAGATGATGGCAAAAACTATTTATAATTTACTAACCAACTTTGATAAAAATTATTTAAATTTTGTTGGTGAGTTTGCCATTCTTAATATTTTAATTTTAAATGGATGTAAACTTTTGGAAGTTGAAAAACCAATTCATGCTGATAATCCAAAAGGTGTTAAAGCAGATTTTCTTGTTACACAATTTGGAGTAAAGAAATATGTTGAAGTTGTTAATATCCATCCTGAGGGTAAGCATTTGATAAATGATGAAATCATTTGCAAGTATATTACAGGTAAAATAGAATCTAAGAGAAAAACCTTAGAGAACAACTCTGAAATAGACGTAAATCTTGCTCCTGTTGTTTGGGGTGACTATGAAAAGCTAGAAAAGATTAGCAACTGCATTGAGAAGTATAACTTAAAGTTTGAATCAACAATGGATTTTAACGCTTTGGCATTATATAAGTCAAGTGGTCCTGAAATTGATGATATATGGATGTTTCATACTTTAAAATATTTAATGTTGGATAAAAACAAAAAGTTTAAAATTACTCCTCCAATATTTAAAGTATGGGATAAAGAAAGAGGAATTATTTCTTAAATCATCTCAAGAGTATAACTTTGGTAAAAGTCAATTTCTCCTGCTCGACGAAATGTTCAACCAAATTATAAATGTAAATTTAATTTGCATTAATAGATGCGTTAAACATTCCGCTGTTTAGGGAAAAAAACGTTCAGCATTACTATATTTAATCCTATTTGTACTTATCGTATTATTTATCACTTAGTACAATAATAAATATTGTATATCTCCATTGAAACGAGTGCTCAGTTGCGGGGGCGGAATGTCGGTTGATGAGTTACTAATCTGAAAGTGTGTCGCTATTTTCCGCTCAACATTCCGCCCATTGTTAAATGTTATGTCAATTGAAAGTGTATATTTGAAGACTTCGCTGAGTGGGGACTAATCGTTAGAATTAGAGTTGAATCTAAAATTCCGGGTCCATTGAGAGAAGATTTAAAAAGTATTTTTGAATAGAAAGTTATTTATTTACAGATGTTTTAACTAAACATCATTAGAAGGTGCTATGGAAGATACATACATAACTGAAGTTTTAATAAAAGAAGTGCGGAATATTAAGAATTTTAAAATCCCACTTAATTCAGATAAAAGGCAAAATCTTATTATTACTGGTAAGAATGGTACGGGTAAAACTTCACTACTTGCTGAAATAAATAAATTTTTGGTTGCAATTGTTGACGGTTCATTAAAATTGTTCTCTGGACAAATGGATCGATTAAATTCATTAAAACATGATTTGGCCGAATATAGTAGGCCTGGGGTTGATAGACCTGCAACCGTACTTTCACTCAATAAAGCAATTAGTGAATTAGAGCAATGGATAAGCAGATATGGTGGCACTTATCTAAATATTAAATCTTCGGAGAGTGCATTCGACTACTACGTTAAAGGGGATTTTATAATTGCATATTTTCCTGCCAAAAGAAATACGGGTTTGGCAATCCCTACTGGAATTAAGAAGATAAATTTTAAAAAGAATTATCAAATAGGAGATCTTGCAAGACAAGATTTTATTCAGTATATAGTTAATTTGAAAGCTGACAGGTCTTTTGCAAGAGATGACGGTGATCAATTTGCAATTAATAAAATTGATCAGTGGTTTGGAGAATTTGAAGAAAGTTTGTTTTCCCTTTTTGATAGCATGGATATAAAATTAGAATTCGATCGTAAAAATTATAATTTTGTTTTGCATGAAAAAGACAAAAGACCATATAATTTGAATCAACTTTCTGATGGCTATTCTTCAATCTTGACAATTGTTACAGAGTTAATTATGCGAATGGAGGAACACAGAACTAAGAATTATGATGTTCAGGGAATAGTTCTTATAGACGAAATTGAAACCCATTTGCATATTGAACTTCAAAAGAAGGTTCTTCCTTTTCTTGTTTCATTTTTTCCGAAAATTCAATTTATTGTAACAACGCATTCACCTTTTGTAATCAGTTCCATTCAAAATGCGGTTATATGTGATTTAGAGAAACGTATTGTAACTACAGATCTTACAGGCTATTCTTATGATACTATAATCGAAAGTTACTTTGAGTCAGATAAATATTCTGATGAATTGAAGGAAAGGTTAAGTAGGTTTGATTTATTAAGTGAAAGAAAAGATTTGACTGAAGTTGAAAAGAATGAGCTAACTGAACTCAAAGGATATTTTAATGATATCCCTAAATTCCTATCTGACGAATTAGTAGTTAGACTACAACAGATTAAACTAAGAGATATTAAAAAATAACTTTATGATCTTTCACGAAAAATCGCAACCTGCACCTGAATGCTTAACAACTGAAAAGGCAAAAGCAAATGGAAATAATAGTTGTGGCGATGTTTTGCGTAGACTTCAGGTAGATTTCAAAAACAAATGTTACATCTGTGAAGATAAAGATCCTCATTCAATTAATACTGAACATTTTATTCCTCATCGCGGAGATCGTGAATTAAAATTTGACTGGAATAATTTGTTCTATGCTTGTGTTCATTGTAATAGTACAAAGTCGGATGATTATGATAATATTCTAAACTGCACTATTGAATCAGATGGTGTCGATAAAAAAATTAAATATTGGATAAATCCTTTTCCGAAAGAAGAAGCTAAAATTATTGCTTTAGATTTGGATGATAGGGTAGTTAACACAGTAGCCTTATTGAATGCTGTGTATAATGGCTCGACTACATTAAAGAAAATAGAGGCTGCGAATCTTCGAAGTAAATTACTAAAAGAGATTAGGAACTTTCAGCAGTTATTGTTTGATTATTATAATGATTTATATAATGAGGCTGAAAAAGCTGAAATAAAAGGGCAAATATTGAGAGAGCTAAGACCTTCGTCAAACTTCACAGCATTTAAAATTTGGATTCTAAAAGAAAATCCAGATCTCTTAGTAGATTTTCAATAGTAAAGCATTTAGATATAACATGAAATTATATGCAAATTGTATGCACGGCAGAAATATTATATCTTAAATTATTTGTAAAGTGCTGAAAAAAAAGTGATCCCGACGGGAATCGAACCCATAACCTACTGCTTAGAAGGCAGTTGCTCTATCCAATTGAGCTACGAGATCTGAAGGTCAGTGTGAGTTGGAGTGTGGAGTTTGAGTGTGTTGCGAGCTTTCAACGAAAGGTACTAAAACATAAACTGACTCTCACTCTTTTCACTCTAATTTAATGTCGGGGTGGCAGGATTCGAACCTGCGACCTCATGGTCCCAAACCATGCGCGATAACCGGACTACGCTACACCCCGAACTTAATTTCTTCTGTCTTGCAATCTATTTTCTGACGTGCGGTGAGGGAGGGATTCGAACCCTCGGTACCGTTTCCAGTACGACAGTTTAGCAAACTGTTCCTTTCGGCCACTCAGGCACCTCACCGTAATGCAAGGGCGGCAAAGATATAAAGATGTCCTTTTTCTGCAAACTAAATCAGCTTATTTAAGTAGGTTTAATTCAGTGTTATACGGAATTTTTTACCCTCGTCATCAACAATGACTGCTGAAAAAACGCATTTTTGGCTTTTATTCTCACCGATATTTAAATGGACCCCAATTTTCAGAAATAGAACCTGAATTTGAAATTAGTAGCATTGTCGCGCTCATCGGTAACAACCAATTCTACATCATGCTCTTTATTGTCCATCAATGGTGAAACATCACACTGCAACATTCCACTTTTCTTGTCGAATTCAAATAACATCCATTTGCCATCGACCTTTCCCGAATATGATTTTATTCTCGATAATTTGTCTTTCGCTATAAATTGAATAACAGCTCCGCGATACGAATTCATGTCTGCAGGAACATAATCTTTTACAACTTCAGGTGGAATTGTATCTAATACGACAGTGTAATCACCAAACGTCGGAACTTGTGCTGATACATACTTATTTTTCCAATTTCCACCGCGACCTTTTAAGGTGCCATCACTCAATACTTCAGCAATAATCGCTTTGGCCATCAATGAATCTGACAAAATAGTTTCAGGTTTTATTCCAACTGTGATTGGAACATCTAATGCTTCATACCAACTACCTACACGAAATGTACTAGATAAATACTGCGGACTCTTGATCTCACTATCAGTGTAGTAAAAATCTTTATACACTGCATCCGATGGAATCGATACATCCAATTTAGCTTTGTGAATTGCAACTCCTTTTGCATTTGTTACAAGCATTGCATCAGTCGGGTGTGCTTGATATTGGTATTGATTCAACGTCGGATAAACGACAACAGGAAATTCTATCTGTGATTTATTTCCTGCGAAATCTTTAACTACCATTTTAATATCGTGCGATGCTTCTTCGCCAAAATATTGTGTTCCTAATTTTGTTGAATCGTCATAGATGTTCAAATGATTTCCCGGCAAACGATAAAAGCGTTCAATCGTATTTCGATCTCTGATATAACTAGTGTAGTCAATATGTGCATTCGCTTGTTTTGTGTCGTTGAAATTAAAACGATCATATTTCCAAGTGTAAGCTAGTTGATTGTCGACATACATTTCTGCAGAATAAATTCCGAGTGTCGCCTGTGAATTATCAATGTGATCTGTCGCTCCAACTCCAAAACTGATGTAGCCGTAAGCTTGCACAACGTCTGTTGTATTAAGCATCAAAATTCCTTCTGAACTTTGTGTTTCATATACAACAGAGCTGTCCGTCTTATTTGCAATACCGGCTTCAGGTGTGGGATAAATTCGGATGCATTTCAATTCAGGTGCTATACCATCAAACACATTCAATCCAAAGAGAAATGGATTAATAGGTTCTTCTGTATTTTCATCGCGGATCTCAAAGTGTAAATGTGGTCCTTGCGCACTACCTGTTGCTCCACTATAAGCGATAACTTCATCTTGCTTCACTAAAAAAACTTTCGGTTTAAGATTTACATCAAGCTCGAATGTTTGTCTTTCATATTGAAGTCTTCTTACATACTCATTAACTGCTTGAGTAAATTTTTGAAGATGTCCGTAAACAGTTACATATCCATTAGGGTGGGTGATGTACAATGCTTTTCCATATCCGTCTGCAGAAATTTTGATTCGAGAAATATAACCTTCAGCTGATGCTGCAACCGGACGACCCTCCATTTCTTCTGTTCCCAGATCAAGTCCGGAATGAAAATGACTATCGCGAATTTCTCCAAATGTTCCTATGATCGTGACAGGAGTATCCAGTGGCCAATGAAAATAATTTTGGGGGTAATTCTGTGCCTGTGACTTCGTAAAAAATAAGAATAGCAGAAATACAGGCAATAAATGACTTTTTCTCATATGGTGTTGATATGTGGTAGATTTACATGCAAAGAAAATAAAATAGTATGAAGAGCCTATTAAACAACGACTAAAATAAAGGGCCGCCAGCTTTTACTCCGACGACCCTCACCACACGAAAAACATTTGAACACAAAAACTATATAATATAACGAAGATGTTAGGATGATATTCTTACCTAAATTCCATGTTGACATTGATATGACAAAGATTAACAGTAGTTAACTTTTTCTAGCGGCTATGTACTGTTTTTCAGCGAATTGACTTTCAATCGTGAATGGTAATTCGAGAGTCGTAATTCGAAGACTGCTCTGAAAAGCCATGTTGTGTAACTTTGTAAATAGTAATTCGAATCTCTAATTACGAATCTCGGGTAGTGGGTCAATTTGAAATTTGTTTATTTTGTGTTCTATGTGCCTATGTGGTAAAATAAAACCACGTAGGCACATAGAACACATAGTATTGAGAACAGGAGAAGATAATTATTATCAAACAAACCCACTGCCGATTCTCGGACTACCTCTAAATTCCCACAAAGATTAATTACCTTCGCCGCATCTAAATCGCAAAAAGATGTCTCAAATTTCATTAGGAATCGGTTCTCGAGTTCGCCATCCTCAATTTGGTGAAGGGGTAATCATTCAGATCAAACCGGAAGAATATATGGTCACTTTCATGCAACATGGAATGCGTGAAATTGAACGTACTTATGACCAATTTGAAATCATAGATGCCAACGATGCCGATAATGATCTGGTTAGTCTGGCTGATATTGAAACGCTTTTGGTCAATACCCTTCGCAAATATTCTGACTTACAAGAAAGAGTAGAGATGGGACAAAAATGGTCGGGCGGAACAATGATCCTAAAACCGGGTGATTCTTCTTTGAAATCGAAAGAAGTTCCAATTGAAACATTCTTCAGCAAGATCGTTATGCTTCGTGATAGACTTCGTGTCCTCGAACAAAGAGTAAATAGTCACGACAAACTTACCGACGAAGATAAAGTGAACATGCAGCAATACATTACTCGTTGTTATGGATCACTGACGACTTTTAATGTGTTGTTTAAATATCAGACGGATCAATTTGTTGGGGAAATAAGTAAGTAGTGAGTGGTAAGTAGTGAGTAGCAAAAGTTACTTATTTCGGAAACTTACCTATTGTGAGTAGTAAGTTGTGAGTGGAAAGTAGCAAAGTTTACTTATTGCGAACATTTATTTCAATACAAACTTTTGAACTCCTTAAAAATTGAATGCACTTCCAATTTAGCTTGCGCTTGCTAATTACAACTTACCATTTACTACTCACCAAAATAAGTAACTGCTTACAAATTACAAAACAAAAAAATGAATCTCCTTTCAATCGAGAATCTCTCAAAGTCATATGGAGATAAAATACTTTTTGACAATATCAGTTTTGGAATAGCCAAAGGTGAAAAGGTTGCTTTGATTGCACGTAATGGTGCAGGAAAAAGTACACTATTGAAAATTCTTGCCGGCAAGGAAACACCGGATAGCGGCATTGTTACTTTTCGAAAAGATATCAATGTAGAATTCCTTGAACAGGAACCATACATGGATAATACGAAGACTGTACTTGAAGTCATTTTCGATGCGAAGAATCCTTCTGTTCAATTGATGAAAGACTATGAACTGATCCTCGAAAAAGATCAGCTTAATCATACTCCGGAAACTCAACGTGAATTAGAAAGATTGTCCGGACTGATTGATGATGCACAAGCTTGGGATTATGAAGTGCGTGTTCGACAGGTTTTGTCGCGATTGAATATTCACAATCTGGATCAGCCTATTCGTCAATTATCAGGCGGACAAAAGAAACGTATTGCACTTGCAAAAGCGTTGATCGACCCAGCTGATATTCTCATCATGGATGAGCCAACCAATCACCTTGATGTGGAAATGGTGGAGTGGCTTGAAGATTTTCTAACTCGTTCGCAGCTTTCATTGATCCTTGTTACTCACGATAGATATTTTCTAGAGAACATTACCGACAAGATCATTGAAATGGAAAACGGTAATATCTATTCTTACGAAGGTAATTATTCATACTTCTTGGAAAAGAAAGAAGAACGTGAATTCAATCAAACACGAGAAAGAGATAAAGCTCGAAACATTATGCGTACTGAATTAGAATGGATGCGTAGAATGCCGAAAGCTCGTGGTACAAAATCAAAAGCTAGGATCGATTCATTTTATGAATTGAAAAATAAAGCTGCAGGAAAAAAAGCGGAAGGTAAGATGGAACTCGATATGAAAATGAATCGTATTGGAGGGAAAGTAATCGAGATGAAAAAAGTTTACAAGAGCTTTGACAATCTTCCCATCTTACAAGGTTTCGATTATGTTTTTAAAACAGGGGAGAGGATTGGTATTGTAGGAAAGAATGGTGCCGGTAAATCTACTTTCTTAAATATGCTAGTCGGTACAGAGCAACCTGATTCAGGAAAAATTAATGTCGGTGAGACGATTGTGTTCGGATATTATTCGCAACAAGGCCTCGAAATGAAAGAAGATAAGCGTGTGATCGAAGTTGTGAAAGAACATGCAGAAGTTATTCAACTTTCGGATGGCTCGAAAGTTTCTGCCGGACAATTTCTTCAGCTCTTTCAATTTCCACCGGAAGTTCAATATACTTATGTTAGTAAATTAAGTGGCGGTGAAAAGCGTCGCTTGCATTTGCTTACTGTCTTAATTAAGAATCCGAATTTCCTAATTCTCGATGAGCCTACGAATGATCTCGATCTTTTGACTTTAGGAATTCTTGAAGAGTTCTTGATGAACTTTACAGGTTGTTTGCTTGTTGTTTCTCATGATCGTTATTTTATGGATAAATTGGTTGATCACCTTTTCATTTTTGAAGGTGAAGGAAAAATCAGAGATTACAATGGTTGTTATTCGGAATTTAGAATTTCTGAAGATGAGAAAGAGAAAAATTTGCTCAAACAAAAATCAAAACCTCAAGGGTCACAAATAATCGAAAATACAAAACAAGAAACGCCTAATAAGAAGAAACTTTCGTTCAAGGAGAAATTTGAATTAGAGACCGTCGAAAAGCAACTGGCAAATCTTGAAAAAGAAAAAGCTGAATTGACTTCCAGGTTGAGTAGTGGAGAAGGTAGTCACAAAGACTTGATCGATTGGTCGCAACGAATGGAAGTAATAATTAAAGAGATCGATGAGAAGTCGATGCGATGGTTAGAGTTATCGGAGCTTTCAAATTAATGTTTAAATGATAAACAAATTTATTAAGGATAAAGAATCGTTTCTAGCATTTCGCTATTTGGATTATCGACGATTTATTTTTTCGAAGTTTATGCTAACCTTAGCATTACAAATTCAATTTGTTGTAATCAGTTGGCAGGTTTATCAATTAACACACGATTATCTTTCACTCGGACTTTTAGGTTTGGCAGAAGCAATTCCGGCCGTTACATTGGCGTTATATGGAGGTTACATTTCAGATCGCAACGATAGACGCAAAATAGTTTTAGCAGTAATGTCGCTACAGTTTGTTTGTAGCGTTGCCTTGGTCTTCATTTCACTTCATTATACAAAAAATCCCGGTGAAGTTGTTACTGTCTTTCCATATTATGTGATCATGTTCTTCGTCGGACTCTTACGAGGATTTTACAGTCCGGCACAATTTCCGCTTATGACGCAGTTAGTTCCGCGTGAAGCATATGCAAATTCTTCCGCATGGAATTCAACTTTCTGGCATATCGCAGTTGTAGTTGGGTCTTCGATTGGTGGACTATTACTTGCATTTCTTGGTGCGAATATGGTTTACATTCTGGTCGTTACAATTTTACTTATTGGAGTAATTCAAGTTTATCGAATTCCGCCGCAGCCTCCTCAACCTGTGAAAGAAGGTGAGAGTATGAAAGACAGTATTAAACAAGGATTGAGTTTTGTGTTCAATAATCAGATGATCTTTGGCGCCATGTTGCTTGATTTAATTGCAGTTCTTTTTGGCGGAGCAACAGCAATGCTTCCTGTTTTTGCTAGTGAAGTTTTGCATGTTGGCGAAACAGGATTTGGAATTTTAAGAGCTGCACCCTTTGTAGGTTCAGTTTTCATGGCTTTGTATATGACAAAGTATCCGCCATTGAAGAACTCCGGTAAAAAATTATTGGCTTGTGTTGCCGGTTTTTCACTATGTATGATCTTCTTTGCTATCAGTAAGAATTTTTATCTGTCATTCGGAATTCTCGTTTTAAGTGGGGCTTTCGATAATGTAAGTGTCGTGATCCGTTCTATGATCGTACAATTTTTCACACCCGATGAAATGCGCGGACGGGTTTCTTCTGTTAGTACTATGTTCATCAGTTCATCGAATGAGATTGGCGCTTTTGAATCAGGCTTTGCAGCGAAATTGCTTGGACTCGTTCAGTCTGTTGTTCTTGGTGGAGGTGTAGCTATACTTTCAGTTGCAGGTGCTTTTGCTTGGTTACCAAAATTGAGGAAATTGGATTTGGAGAAGGAGATGAAGAAGTAAGCTTGAATGTTTAAAAAGTATAAAGAGTTCAATGTGTTTAATGTGTTTAATGTGTTGTACCTCTTAAGCCCTTTAAACAATTTAAACCCCTTACCAACAAGAACCCCTTACTTCCTAAACAAAACTCCCACAACAACCTCATTTCTCAACTGAAGTTTGTAATTAAATAGTGGATCATAAACAATTTGATTTTCCAGGCTTACATTGATCCATTTGTAGATCTCATACATGAATCTGTTTTTGAAATTGATATTGATGTCGTTTTTTGTTAGACCTTTTACGAAGATCTTGGAGTTGTTTCTCCAGAAAAAAGTTTCTTTTGACCAAGATCTATGAATAGATGAAGTGATGCTAATTCCAACTTGAGGAATATGATAAAGTTGTGGCGTTAATTTTTTACTTCCTTCAGAAGATTTTCCGAAGGCTTTAGAAATTAAGGTAGTCTTAATATCGAAAAGTGAAATGTTGATGTAACTACTCTTGTCGAATGAGAAATTAAATCCCGTGCCAATACTAATTGTGATTGGGAAAAAGAATTCTTTTGCAAGTACTTTATTGAATGAATTGTTGCGATAAATATATTCGTATGAATTGGTAAATTGTGATTTAATTTTTAGATTGATCGTATTTAATAGCGACTTGAATTTGAATTCCCAGTTACTGTTAAAATCTATCATGTCTTCGTCTACAATTGTGATACTGTCGAGGTATTTAGTAAACGATAATTCAGAGTTTAGCTCTTGCTGTGATCGCTGCCATCGATTAGATTTTAACCTTGTTAAATTGAGTTTAATTGATAAATCAAATTGTTGACCTGTGTCATCAAGGTAATTACTTATTTGTCTGAACTTTGAAGTGACATAGATCTGTCCATTCTTTTTTATCTTAACACTATCCGTCAAAGGATTCGTACATGAATCAATTTCAAATTTATCCTTTTGAAACAAGATCATATTTAATAAAATGAAAAGAAGAATGCTGCATTTTATCATTTACTTTTTATAATTTCTGAAATATGTTCTTGTGCTGAAATGGAAATAAAATCAAATCCATCTGCAAAAATTTCCGAATAGTTGAAGAGATATGCTTTATTCCTCTTTATAATAAGAAGTTCGGGAGTTGGTGACGATTCACCCCATTTTTGCGAGTAGGTTACTCCATGTTCATTGAAATCAGGAAACGTTATTTTCGATTCGTATATATTTCTTCTCCTTGCAAGTGGAGCTGAATCAGAGTGGGTAATTGCAATTAGTTTTATTGGTTCTTTGCTTTTTAATATTTTCAAATAATTCGAAAGTATTGTAAAGCAATTTAAGCAGCTTTTATTGTTCTTTAATAAAACGCAATAGATACTATCTTCTGCAAATTCAAGTGCGGTATTCTCCTTTGAATAAAACTTTGTTTCATTCAATTTAATCTCTTCATAATTTTTTATATATGAAGCACCTAAAGTAAAAATGAATATAATTAATAGAAGACTATTCGATTTCAATTTTACTAAGGCGGATAATAAATTCCGGATCATTTTTCTCATAGAAAGTATTTTTATTATTTTCATTTTCTTGTGTAGTCAATTTTGGATTTGGAATAAAATTATCTTCCAAAAGCATTATGCAAATTCCATTTCGCAAAAGTTGATGGGGAGTAATATGAAAGGTCAAACCGGATGTTTTATTAGTATCACTTACTTCGCTTGATTTAATCGTTATGAATTTTGGGTCCATGAATAAATCTTGTTTAGCATTGTAGACAAAATTTTCATGAGTAACTTGTGCCGAATCCGGATGATTGCAACTAATTAATAGCAAGGAGTCGTTTGCAAATTGTAATGTTTCTATTCTTGAGAATTTTGAAATTGTATTCTTAAAATTTCCAATGAATTCTTTTGGATTGATCAAAGCCGGTGAAGTCTCAATAGGGATTTTATTTCCCGGCAAATTAGTCCAACTACTACTTAGGGGAAGTGAAATTGTTCTGGTCAATTTCAAATTGATATTATAGATCTGAATTTTGTTACCACACGGTTCTGCAACGGCTATGAATTTATCATTCTGACTTATCCAATTCTGAGGGAAATGACTTAGTCCGATACAGGGCAATACCGGATGAATTTCATGAGTTACTTTTCTTAACAATGCATCATAGGTGCATAAACTTACATTACTGACACTGTCTAAAGGATGATGATTGTAAATATCTGTTAGCAAAAACATATGTTCGTTCAGAACTTTAGCATTTAAAGCCATAGTATTTTTAGGTAAAATTATTTTATCTATGAATTTATATTTCCCAAACATATTTTTAAATAAAAACCATTGGAGATCGTATTCATCTTGAAGTAACAAGAATGAATCTGTAAGGCAATAGGTTGGACATTGCAGAATCTTGATGTTCGTCGGAACTTTTATTGATAATTTTGAAATTACATGATTCTTAAGATTGAGCTTTGATATTACAATTTCCCGCTTATTGATGTCCCATGAGTGAGAAGTTGAATAGGAATAGAAATTGTCGGAGATGCAGGATCTAAATGTTGGATCTATTGAGTTTTCATTCGTTAAAATAATTGTGTCATTTGCAATTTTACCAAATGAGTTGAATGAAAAACTAATTAAAAAACAGAGGGCCATGATGACGCCTCTGTTTTTTGATGATCGCTTACTTATTGAAAATGATTTCATCTTCTTTTGTTGTAATTACGATTTCATCTTTTTCATTTGTTGTCCAGGAAACAGGCAGCACTTCTTCATAAACTAGATTTCCATCTTTTTGACCTTTTGCTTGTCTTTCTAATACTTCATTTACTACATCTTCCATGTTGATCTTTCGTTCAACTGCTACAGCAGTAAATTTAACGGGACATCCATTTGAGCCTCGTCCTCTGCAAATGCATTTTACGTCATCGAGGTAGACATAATTGTAAGAGTGGTTTGATCCTCCACCTTGAATGATGATTACATAGGCAGATGCCGATGATACCATTGATGCGACTAGCGCAAACATTAACAGGATTTTTTTTGTCATGATTTTTTGTTTTTGAATTTGATTAATTATTTTGATGGTACAAATCTCGGGTATGAATGTTCGATTTACAACCGCATAAATGGAGGATAAAAAAACATCCTACATTTCTGTAACAATTTATTATCTTGCAAAAAAAATGCACCATGGCAACAAAGAATTTTAGAATCTTAAGCTGGAATGTAAATGGTATCCGAGCAGTATGGAAAAAAGGTTTTCCTGAATGGCTTGAAAAAGATAATCCCGATATACTTTGTTTACAAGAGACCAAGGCACAAGTTGATCAGCTAGGGGAAGAAATTAAAAGCTTCAAAGATTATAAATCATATTTTTTTTCAGCCGAGAAAAAAGGTTACAGTGGTGTGGCGGTATATTCGAAAGTTGAACCTATTGCAGTTCGTTCCGGATTTAGTATTCCTGAATTTGATAGCGAAGGCAGAGTACTTGAACTGGAGTTTGAAAATTTTGTTTTGTTCAATGTCTATTTTCCAAATGGCGGAAGAGGGCCGGAACGTGTTATTTACAAATTAGAATTTTATGATAAGCTTTTCAAACGAGCAGAAGTGATGCGTAAAAAGAAAAAGAATGTGATCGTTGTAGGAGATTACAATACGGCCCATAAAGAAATTGATCTCGCTCGTCCGGGACCAAATACAAAGGTCACCGGTTTTTTACCGGAAGAACGTGCTTGGGTTGATAAGATCGTTAAAATGGGTTATGTAGATATCTTTAGAGAATTCAACCAAGAGCCGGGGCAATATACTTACTGGGATGTGATCACAAGAGCACGTGATAGAAATGTTGGTTGGAGAATTGATTATTTTATGATCTCGAATGAATTGAAAGAACTGGCTGTGAATGCTACTATACATCCTTCTGTAATGGGTAGTGATCATTGTCCGATTGAACTAACCTTGAAATTTTAAAAAAATGAAAGATGAAAAATGAAAAATGAAAAATGACGCGGACTTGGAATAGTTTATTTTTCATTTTTCATTTTTCATTAGTTTGAAGCATGATCTTGTGCCAACTTTCTTTCACCGGGACTTGCCACTTAGTTTGTAGCTCTGATTTTTTCTCGATTAGGTTATTGAAAACAATTGTATTTTCATTCAATTGGCCAGAATTCAACAGGTCTTCGAATTTACTTTTTGAAATTAATTTGATCTCATCATTTTCTTTGTAAGCTAAAAGTAAACGATTCATAAAATTGACATCCATTTTCGCTTCCATTTTTTTTAGGAAATTAAAACACTTGTCAATTGAACAACCGGATGCTGATGTTTTATTTTCATCGATCATGATCACAAGAAATCGATCATGTAAGATTTCAAAACTGCCCGACAATGCAACATTGTGCGCTGTCCATTCTGAAATGAAATTTTGCAATTCTGTATTCAAAAAAGATTGCTCATCACTAGTTAATTCGCGATCGGCTTGGTAGATCCAAACTCGGGAATCATCTGAAAGGGTAGTGGGTTGGGTATACATTTGACTTTTATAATTAATAGTGGATAACGAATAATGAATAATAAATAGCGAAGTAGTAGGGGATTAGAGCAGTAAACCGCGCATTATTCACTATTAACTATTCACTTATTTATTTGCTTTAGGAGGGGCAACAACCGACGACTTCACAATTTCTCCGCTTTTATAAATTACTTTTTTCGTCACATTCGAATCTTCATACATCATCCATTCGCCTTCTTCGTTGTCGTTCTTGAAATTTCCTTCACGAAGAATTGCTCCTTTTGGATTGTACTCTTTTGAATAACCATTTAGAATACCATCGGTGTAAGTATATTCAACTGATGGTTGTCCGGATTGTAAATACCAGATCGCTAAACCATCTTTTTTACCATTCTTGTAAGTACAATCTTCTTGCAATTTCCCGTCTTCATAAAAAGCTTTTCTATTTCCGTTCAATACGCCATTTTTATAAAACTCTATTGCTCTTATTCTTGAATTTGTTCCATAAGTTGTCTTTTGACCATTCAATGAATCATTTTTATATGTCGCATCAATTGTAATTTGGTTGGATGGACCAAACTTTAAAGCTGATCCGTTTTTTTGTCCATTTTTATATTCCTCAAGAATTGTAAGTAGTCCGGTAGCACTATATTCTCTCCAAACTCCTTCTTTTTTATTTTCTTTCATGCTTCCTTGCGAAACAATGGAACCTTTTGGATTTCGAACTGTCAAGTATTTTAATTGCGGATTCGAATTATCTTTTTCAATTAAAGTGTCATTTAGAAAATTGTCTGCTACTAGTTTTGGTTGCACCTGATTTGATTTTGGAACTTGAGCAAACAGGATTGTTGGAAATAGGATTAGCGTTAGAAATTTTAGGGTTTTCATAGTCTGACTTTAGTGTGTAAAGATATGTTTTATTGCCGCGAAATTTGCATCAATTTTAATGACCCAAAGGTCGTTTTGTAACATCATAATATTTAGCGGCTGCCTTTTTGATGCCTGAAATCATAGGCTTAATGCCCTTTATGTATTCCTTTCTATTCATTTTATTTCAAAATTAGGTCCATCAAGTTCATGTCCTGTAAATGGTTCAGCGTTCTGATTAATAAGGTCAAATAAAAGATTAAGATACTTATCAATTGTATTTGTCAAATCAATAAGGAATTTTTTATCTTCTATACTAACAATAAATGTTTCTTCGTTCAATTTCAAATGTTGATTTTGTTTTACAAATTGATAACAGGTTTGATGTTTCAAAAGCTTATTTGAATCTTCCATTATACTTGAATTGTTATGAACAAAAATATTTCTAACATTATAAAATTGCATTAAAGCTTCTCTAAATTCGTTCAAGCTACTCAAATCCAGTTGAACTACAATTTGCAGATATTTTTCATACCTTTTTATTCCTTGACCCTTTAAATCCAAAGCTTTAATATTTAGAGGAATCACTTCTTCAAACTTTTCGCAAATTACTTTCATGTTATTCTCATAAAAGCTAATTAGCCATATAACCATTGAATTATAGAAAAGTGTTGGAAAGAATGTATTATATTGAACATAATCATTATGAAATCTGTTCTGCAAATCTTCTGCAATGCTTGGATTTTCTTTTAATATTTCTTTTGCCTCAACAATAAATTTAGATTGCAATTCTGAAATTCCTTCTGTACTGTGATTTATATAATCTTTGATTGCTTGGATTTCATATGACAATACTTCGTCGTCAAAATAAAAAAGAAGTTTGTAATGATTCATATTAATGATGGTTTGAAATAATAATTTTAAAATTTTTGTCGTTACCGAAAAAGGTCTATCACTTTAGGAAACAACATTTAAGAGGTTGTATGAAAGGGTGGCTTAATCAACCACACTAATTCTATTGACCAATTTTCCGTTTTTGAATGGAAAAACTAATTTGTTGTAATTATTATTTGTTTGAAATTTGTAAGTGAATGACATTGTAAAAGTTATACTATCATCCGTCATTTCATTTATTGTTTGACCAGAATAATCTTTGCCGAATACCCCACTTATGTAAGCCGAATCTTTATCATACAAACAATTGTATTTGTACCATCTAACAGCTTTAACAAAAGTGGTATCTGTTTTGTACACTTTTAAAGTTGAATCATAAACCCATAATTTATAATTATGTATGTCTTCATTCAAACCCAAAAGACATTCTTTATCAAATTTACTTGGTATGTAATCTATAACAACAGTTTCAGCAGGGTCAACTAAAATGGCTTTAGGTTCTTGTGAAGGAGGTATTTTATTACCCCCGCCACAAGAACTTAAAATAATAATTATAAACAATAATTTATTGAACATTGTTGGAGTTATTGCTTAATAAATTTACCAATATATTCTGACTTTCCTACATTTAATTTGATAATGTACACACCTGATTCTAATTTTGAAGAAATAGGTATAGTTTTATTATAAGATAAAGATGTTAATTTATCTATATCGTTATACATTACCCTGCCTGTCATATCTAAGATTTGTATTCTAAGTGAAGAGGGTTTGTCAATTTGAAAACTGATATTCAAATCAGAGCTTGTTGGGTTTGGATATAGATTTAAGTCATAAATCTTTCTATCAACTTCATTTATACCAATTGTACAATTTGACATTCCAGAGGTTAATAAATTAGTTCCAGCAGCACAATTAATTGTATCAAATTGATATGATTCATTTACAACATACAATCCACCTTCAATAGCTGCTTGGTCATTGTATAATGTTACTCTTCTATCTGAAGCGAGAATGCCTGTCCGTACAGAACCGTACCACATCACTTGATTTTGGTCGTTAACATGGCTTAATGATAAAGCGTGTCCCAATTCGTGTAAAGCAACTTGATACAAATCAAAATAGCCAACAGGAATGTTATTATTTATATTTGTATCAGCAACATAGAGCAAATCTTTATTGAATATCATATCAATTTCCTTTGTCCAAGCACTATTGCAACTTCCTCTTCTGTAATATATCCATTGTTGAGTTTTTGCAATTGTTGAAGAATCACTTATATAAGCAAATTTTACTCTACTAACACTATCGATAACTGCAATAGTATCTGCTGTGTTACTTTCTGTACCGACATTAAAATTAACTGTTGTTAAACAGACCCATGAATCTACTGCTTTTTTAAATGCAGCTAATTTTTCTGGGTGCAATGTAAAACTACTATCAGGCCTAAAAATAAACCCACCATTAATTGCAGACAATTTATCGGGAGTCAAATTCGCAAAAAACTTATTAGATAAACTATCATGAATATATATATTTTTAACGCTATAATCAATGGTCAAATAATCCAATAAGCTACTAATTGAGTCGCCCGCATCATTTATTAATTTTACAAACCCACTGCCGGGAACATTTTTTTGAGCACCAACGACTGATGGAACAATAAAAGATATTTGATTATTATTCCATGAAACATAATCCATTGAATCCAGTTGTAAATAAGTTCGTCCACCATCGTCAGCATTTTGTAAAAACACATTTCCATTACCCCTTGTTGCACCAAAGCCACCACCATTAATTGTTACCAAATCGCCAGTACCGCCTCTGACGTTCGATGGCAAAATTGAATTAATATATATTGTTCCGCTACTACAGTCTGCAAAGTTTAAATTATTGGTTGCATTTAAAGCGTCGTATGTATATAAAGGAGTAGTAATCGTAGTGCCTAATGTATAGAGTACATGAATGTTAGTCTGAAATTGGTCCACAGTGCTGTTGTGACTACAATCTAAAATTTTCATCTTTACATGTATCGCCTGAGTGGGTGTAGGACTGAGGTCATAAAATGACATTGAAGGGCCGTTAGTGTTTGAAATTATAATCGAAACAATATCATCTTGAAAATCTATACCATGTGGGTTTAAATAAGTACTTGTATCGAGTAAAACGGTGCCACGAGAAAGTATCATGTTACTATTAAATCTAATTCGTGAACCAAAGGTAAGTGTATCGTATTTGATTTTTAAAATCCCCTGGTTTAAATATATTCCATTGGTGCTATCGCTCAAATAAATATCAAACTCAAAATACTTGAGTCCTCCCATTGAAGTTATTTGTGGATTTTCTAAAGTTGAAGTAACATTTGTATCAATGGAGTTTATTGAACTGTTCCTGAATTCTGAATTACTTGCGGTTGGTGGTTCTACACTTTGCGTTAATTCATAGTCAAAAATTGATTGAGCCGGATAACAATCAACATAATTTAGTTGAGTATAAAGTTCCATGAGGTCATAAGCTTGAGCTAAACTATCAAGAGAAAATTGCCAATCTGATATTAGCGGATTAATACCATCTTTAAAATATTTAATAAATCCTTGTTCATTAAATATTGTTTCAAGTTTTTCTGGATTGTTTTCAGGATAGTAATCTATTGCAGATAATTCTTTAGAGGTTCTTTTACAAAGAAATATTCCTTTGTCACCTTTTTTCAAAACGAGATTATGTGATATTTCTAAAGCTATACTATCTCCAACTTTACCACCATCTAAAATCATTTCTATCTTCCCACACAACAAAGTACCTTTAAATAATTTCTTTACATCAATAGTTAAGGATGTGTAAATAAAATCTTTATTGTCATTCCAATATCCGTTTTCTCGGATGACTTCGCCTTCAAAAATAAATTCAGATTTGTTTACACGTTCAATTATGCCTTTAGGAATGGTTTGGGAAAATGTTCTTAAGACAGAGGATAAGACAATGGATAATGTTAAGAGGTAAATTTTTTTCATGTGGTGATTGCTTTTGATGGTAAAACTTAATAAGTAAATTATGAAAACAATATACTACGCTTTCTGAATTTGACAACTATTTCTGGTTTACAGTAGCAACTTGAATTCCAAGCCAATATAAGTTGAAGTATATTTGAGTCCGTGAAAAATCGTCGCTTTTTTATTTCAATTCTTATCTTTGGACCATGGAAGTTATAATAAGAAAAGCCTTACCGGCGGATTTTGAAATTGTCACTCAAGTTGGACATGATACATTTTATGAAACTTGGAAAGAGTATAATACGCCGGACGATATGGCCACTTATTTAAAGAAGGCTTTTGATCCAAAAGGTATTTTAGCAGAATTAGAAAATCCAACGAATACTTTTTTACTAGCATTGATAGATGGAATTGCAATTGGCTATACTAAAATGCGTCGCGATCGTCCTTACGATGAATTCAAAAACGAACCTGCTATTGAGATTGAACGCATTTATGTTTCCAAAGAATACCAAAGTCATAAAGTAGGGAAGAAGCTTATGGATGAATGTCTGAAAATTGCAATCGATGAGAAATTTCAGTGGATCTGGCTAGGAGTAAATATCGACAATCATAAAGCAATCAACTTTTATAAAGCATACGACTTTACTATTTTTGGAGAAAAAGGTTTTCAGTTGGGAGATGCTATCGACACCGACTACTTGATGAAAAAGCGAATAACGAGCAGTAGTGAATAGTGAATAACGAATAGTGAATAACGGACGGCTATCGTAGGATGCTTTTTGACTATTCACTATTCACTATTCACTATTCACTACTAGTTGTCATAAAAATCCTTCCGTTTCATCAACTTCAAATCCTGTAGTATCGACGACTTAACATTGATCTGGAAATTATAACTTTCTTGTCCACCGAATGGGATCCAGTTCATGCGCATTTCCCAGCAATGAAGATCACGGTAGAAGTTTAAACTCATGTTAGTGAATTTTCCTTTTGAAAGATCGTACCATGTATTAAAACCGATCTTCCATTTATCAGTCAGATTCAGATCGCCATTGAAACTAGCCGATTGAGTAAGATCAGAATTCAATGCACCACGTTTTGAGTAGGACATAGTGTAACCTACACTCATATTGAATGGAATATCAAAATCAACAAACTCTTCGGGATGCTGGTTGATATAATCGATTTCTTGCTGTGAGTATTTTCCGTTGTTATCTTTTTTCTTCGTTTGATTTAATGCGTAATTCATGGATAAACTTGCATTTGTCAAACGTAGAAGAGTTCCATCAACTTCGTTCTGATATTTATCGTAATCGATATTGTTTTTATCGTAAGCATATGGATCGAGAGTGCTATTAAAGTTTACGCCAAGCTTGTCAAACAGAGTTGTACGTGCTGAAAGATTGAATACACTTAAATTCATAGAATCTGCAATCAAATTATAGCCGCCCGACATTCTTAAGCTCTCAAATACTTTTACTTTTTTAGTAACCGCACCTGTGTCTGAATTCGTTTTGACTTTCATCTCAAGATTGTTGTCTAGCGAGAAAGCCAAATTAGCATACTTGCCATTCGACGGACCACCATAAACTGAATTTTGGAAAATGCTATACGTTCTTGTAGTACCTTGTGTATCGGTTTGAATAGTTTTGTAGTAACCATATTTCTCTTCTCCGAAATCAGGACGATATGTAATCGATGCGGAAGGAGTCATGACATGTCTGATCGCTGTTATTGCTCCGCCTTTGAACTGATACATTCCATATATTCGTGTCGACATTCCTGCACTCAAATTATATTCGAATGCATGCTGCGCTTTTTCAACTACAAATGTGTCGACAGAATTTGTTTGAGTATCCCAATCGTATTGTGTTGTTTTTAAATATAGTCGTTCAGTGAAATTTGCAGAAGGCGAAAAATTGATATACTTCAGTAAATTGAATGAAGTAGAGATCGGTACAAATGCTTTTGCTCCATTCTTTAAATTGTCGAGCGATTGCTGTGTAAATAAAAGTGAATCTTTCGTTTCAACATAATTGACCGTATTAATCGAAAGACTAGTTCCAATTTTTTCATACCATCTTTGTGCACCAATTGCATTCTTTCTCTTAAAAGGAGAAATTCGCGAAATATTGTAACTGAAATCAGGTGCAGAAATTCTGATGTCATGTGTAATTGTATTTTGAAAGTGCGTAATTCCTGCACTCAAGTTCATTGGTAATTCCGGGAATTTATATGAATACGAAATGGATGATTGCAACGTATTCGACAAATAATTATTTACACTGCTGATAGTATTCTTATAGTAATTCGATGTTCCTGCATTTACTGAAGCAGAGAACGTACTATTCGGACTTGCCTTGCTGTCTTTTGTATGCGCCCAATTGATGTGATAATCTTTCGTAAGCGAATAATCAGGAAGTTCTTTCTCGCTATTGATCGTATAAGCATACGTCAACTGAAGTCGACCGGAATATTTGTATCGTTTTTTATAAGTGGAAGTCGCATCGATTGTGTAACTGCCTTTTGTATAAATGTCGGATGTAACAGCAAGATCAACATAATCACTGAAACCAAAATAATATCCAAGGTGTTGAAAGTAAAAACCGCGTTGTGCAGATTCTCCAAACGATGGAAAAATTACTCCCGAACTTCTGCCAACTTTATTCGGGAAAAATCCGAACGGAATTAAAATGGGAGTAGGGATCTGTTCAATTGTCAAATATGCAGGACCGGTTACGATCTTGTTTTTGCTAATTACTTTTAATCGGTTCGATTGGACCGCAAAGTGTGGTGTGTCCAGATTACAAGTTGTGTACTGACCATTTTTGATAAAGAAATTATTGTCAGCGTCTTTCTTGACAACCTCGCCGTGAATATATCCTTCGCCTTCCTGAGTAATGACGTAATTGATCCGACCTTTTTTCGTTTGAAAGTTGTAGCGAATAGAATTGGACTTGAACTTTTGATCACCTTGAGAGAAATTTGGCGATCCTT
Organism: Bacteroidota bacterium; assembly: GCA_031411835.1. Lineage (GTDB taxonomy): Bacteria > Bacteroidota > Bacteroidia > AKYH767-A > 2013-40CM-41-45 > JADKIH01. The sequence continues at coordinate 35,626 of JANOBV010000042.1, forward strand.
TTAAAGCGCCTGTACTGTCTTTTGTTCCTTCAGCAAACAGCTCTTTGTTCTGCATATCGATCACGATATAGTCGGCTTCCAAATGAAGCTCTTCATAGTCGACAGTAGCATCACCATATAGGTAAACAACCTCATTCTCAAGGCTTACTCTGATGGAATCTTTCGCATGATACTTGATTTTCGACTTAATAACCTCTTCCGATTCATCATTTGTCGTATTGTTCAATGAATCGATATGAATAGCCGTTGAATCGATGGAAGGAGTCTGAATTGAATCGCCGGTTATCGAACTATCGGGCATAACAGCCAGACCTAATTTATCTGCCTCTGAACCAACAACAAATTGTTGAAAAAGAAGCATTAAAAGAAGCAATATGAAGAGTGATATTTTGGATACTTGTGAAAACAAATCCTGTCAATTTTCTCGCGTTTCGGTGCCAAAACTAAACAAAAAAAAACTTCTGCCTTTTTATCTTTTACGAATCGTCGTTTTTACTTCAACGATTCTGATACTGAGCTCCTTTAATCCGCCTAGAACAAAGCCTTTCGGTATTACTCGTGTTGTTATAGATGCCGGTCATGGTGGACATGATTCCGGATGTTTGGGTAAAAAGTCGAAGGAAAAAGACATTGCTCTTGATATTGCGCTGAAACTTGGTGCTTCTATTTCGGAGAAATTCCCTGATGTAAAGGTCATATATACTCGCAAAACAGATGTTTTTATTGAGTTGAACGAGCGTACAAACATTGCCAATAACGCCAAGGCCGATCTTTTTATTTGTATCCATTGTAACTCAGCTTGTTACTACAACAAGAAAAAGAAAAAAGAGGAGTGCAATGAAGCGACTTCAGGTGTTGAGACGTGGGTAATGGGACTTCACATGAGTGAGGCAAATCTGGAAGTGTCAAAACGAGAGAACGATGTTGTATTACTTGAAAAGGATTATACGAAGAAATACGATGGTTTCGATCCGAACAGTCCGGAAGCGAATATTATTTTCTCGCTTTACCAAAATACTTTTCTCGACCAAAGTTTGAAATTTGCTTCTCACATTCAGCAGGAAATGAAAACCAAAGGAAGAAGTGGACGTGGAGTTAAACAGGCAGGTTTTCTTGTCCTTTATAAAACGACAATGCCCAGTGTACTGATCGAAACAGGATTTCTTTCCAATGCTGACGAAGAAAAATATTTGACTTCAGAGAAAGGCCAGGAGGAAAGTGCTAATGCAATTTTCAAAGCGTTTAAGTCGTATAAAAATTCTGTGGAGTCGGGCAGAATGGGAAGTGAAGGAACAGTTAGAGATCTCGATGATACCTCTTCTTCGAATGAAGTGAAGACACAAGAAAAGGAAGAAGTGAAACCGACAACAGGAAATCATTCCCCGGAAACATCAACTCCGGAAAATGATGATGATTTCTTTTGGGCTGTTCAGTTCTATGTTTCTCAAGTGAAAATATCGAAAACAAGTTCTAAGTTCAAGGGTCTTAAAGAAATCCGTGAGGTCAAGGAAGGCAAAACCTATAAGTACACCACCGGCGAGATCGAAGATCAGGATGATGCAGTGAATTTGCAAAGCAAGGTTAGAAAGCTAGGTTTCAAGGATGCTTTTGTTGTCGGTTATAGTGACGGTAAAAAAGTAAGTTATAAAGAAGCTGTTGAAATCTCGAAGCGGAAGTAGCATTGCAAAGGAGCGTGACTAAAGGAATTTAGTTACTTTTAGACGCAATTTCAGTCCATAAAACAATAAAGGAGAGAAGAAAAATTTATGAAATTTTCCAGAGAAATAAGAACGGGTTTGATCATGGTTGTAGGAATTGCTGTCCTTTTCTGGGGAGTCAATTACCTTAAAGGAATCGATTTCTTCACTCGTCAGCGTCAGGTTTTTGCTGTGTATGATCAGGTCGAAGGACTTACCGCTACAAATCCTGTTATGGTCAATGGAATGAAAGTCGGGATGATTCATCAACTAACTTTGCAACCAAATGGGAAGATAATTGTTAGTATGCATGTGACCAACAAAGTAATTGTTCCGAGAAATTCAAAAGCAGAGATCTTCAGTACAGATCTTTTGGGTTCAAAAGGAATTCGATTAGTTTTCGGTGACAGTAAAGAAGATGTTTTAGATGGAGATACATTGCAAGCCGGCGTTCAGCAAACATTGTCAGAACAAGTGAATGCTCAAGTTGCACCGATCAAAGCAAAAGCAGAAAGTCTACTTTCGTCGATCGATTCAATTTTGCTTACTGTTCGAGCAGTCTTTAATGAAAACACGAAAAATAATTTGAAGAAGTCTTTCGAAAGTATCAGTAATTCTCTTGCCTCAATTGAAAATGTTGCGGGAAGTATGGATACAGTACTTGCGAAACAAGGACGATTGAGAATGATCTTTGATAACATCGAATCGATCACATTGAATATGAAAAACAATAATGAGAATCTCACGAAGATCATTACGAATTTCAGTTCGATCACCGATACAATTGCTAAATCTAATTTAGCCGAAACACTCGATCGAACTTCGAAGACTATGGCAGAAACTTCTGCTTTGATGGAGAGAGTGAATAGAGGTGAAGGATCACTTGGTCAGTTAGCGACTAATGATAGTTTATATACTAATTTGAATTCATCAGCACATAGTCTTGATAATCTCTTGAAAGATTTCCAAGCTAATCCTCGAAAGTATCTGAAGGTGTCGGTGATTTCATTCGGGAAATAAATTGTTTAAAGGGTTTAAATTGTTTAAAGGGTTTAAGGAGTTTAATTTGTTTAAATGGTTTAAGGAGTTTAAATTGTTTAAGGAGTTTAATGTGTTTCCGACGAAAGGCACCTTAAAACCTATAAACACCTTAAGCTAAAAATAACAATCGTTTAAAGAGTTTAATTGATTCAAAGAAACTTATAAGCTCGCAACACCTTAAACACCTTAAACCAATTGAACCAAAAATTAGCAACTAAGATATGATTTCACAAATACTTTTTGCAATTCTGTTAGGTGCGGCGATTTATTTATTCGTTTCGAACATTAAAAAAGTAAGCCGCAACATTAAACTCGGGAGAAGTATCGATCGCTCTGATCGTCCTTCTGATCGATGGAAAGTGATGGCTCGTGTTGCACTTGGTCAATCGAAAATGGTGACCAAACCGATTGCAGGATTTTTACACATTATTGTTTACGCGGGATTTGTGATCATCAATATTGAAGTGATGGAAATACTGATCGACGGACTTTTAGGAACACATCGAGTATTTAGTTCAATCGGTTCGTTGTACGATGTATTAATCGGCAGCTTCGAAATCCTGGCAATCCTAGTTTTGCTTGCTTGTGTTGTTTTTCTTATTCGAAGAAACATTATCAAGATCCGTCGCTTCACCATGCGTGAACTAACATCATGGCCACGCACTGATGCGAATTTAATTTTGATTGTAGAAATTTTATTGATGAGTGCATTCCTCATGATGAATGGAGCAGATCATGTGTTGCAAGGTAGAGGAGTAGGTCATTATGTTCAGGCCGGAGCATTTCCGATCAGTAATATGTTCAACGGAATTTTTGCCGGCTTCTCTGATGGTTCATTAGAATTGATAGAAAGAATTTGTTGGTGGTTTCACATCATCGGTATTCTAGCATTCTTAAATTATCTGCCGTACTCAAAACACTTTCACATTCTACTTGCATTTCCGAATACGTATTACAGCAATTTGGAAAACAAAGGTAAGCTCACCGACATGGAAAATGTTTCACGTGAAGTGAAATTGATGATGGATCCTGCTGCTGTTCTTCCTGAACCATCTGCATCGATGCCGCAAAAGTTTGGCGCGAAAGACATACAAGATCTAAGTTGGAAACAATTGATGGATGCCTATTCATGTACAGAATGCGGACGATGTACAGCAGAATGTCCGGCCAACCAGACAGGCAAATTACTTTCGCCACGCAAGATCATGATGGACACACGCGATCGATTAGAAGAAGTAGGAAAAGGAATTGACAAAAACGGCGATGATTACAAAGACGAAAAATCATTATTCAGTTATATTACAGAAGAAGAATTGTGGGCATGTACAAGTTGCAATGCATGTGTGCAAGCGTGTCCGGTGAATATCGATCCACTAAGCATCATCATCGACATGCGCCGCTTCCTAGTGATGGAAGAAAGCAAAGTCCCATCAGAACTCGCAGGAATGTTTACAAGAATTGAGAATAACGGTGCACCGTGGCAGTTTGCGCAAGCGGATCGGGCGCGGTGGACGGAATTTTAGTGAGTGGTAATTGGTAAGTAGTAAGTAGCAACACTTACATAATTGCAAATAATTACTAATAATGAATGCATTGCTACTCACCAATCACCACTCACTACTCACCCAAAATAGAAAGTATTCGAAAATAAAGTAACCCCTGCTACTCACCACTTACCACTCACTACTTACCCCAATAAGATGCAAATACAAACAATGTCCCAATACGCCGCACGCGGCGAAAGTCCGGAAATTTTATTCTGGGTCGGTTGTGCCGGAAGTTTTGATGAACGAGCACAGAAGATCACACGTGCAGTTGCGAAGATCCTTCATCATTGTGAAGTGAAGTTTGCTGTATTGGGAACGGAAGAAAGTTGTACAGGTGATCCTGCTAAACGTGCAGGCAATGAATTCCTTTTTCAGATGCAAGCCATGACGAACATTCAGGTGCTCGATGGCTATGGAATTAAAAAGATCGTTACTGCTTGTCCGCATTGTTTTAATACGTTGAAGAATGAATATCCTGATCTGGGTGGGCATTACGAAGTTGTACATCATTCGCAATTGATCCAGTCACTTTTTGATGAAGGAAAATTAAAGGTTAGCGGCGGAACATTTGCCGGTAAAAAAATTACATTTCACGATCCATGTTATTTAGGAAGAGGAAATGATGTTTACGAAGCGCCGCGAAGTGTGATCGAAAAACTCGATGGTGCATTTTCCGAAATGAAACGTTCACGTGCAAAAGGATTTTGCTGTGGCGCCGGTGGAGCACAAATGTTCAAAGAACCCGAAAAAGGAAACAAAGATGTAAACGTTGAACGTACCGAGGAAGCTCTCGAATTAAAACCCGACATCATTGCAGTTGGTTGTCCGTTTTGCATGACGATGATGACGGATGGGGTGAAGAATTTTAACAAAGAGGATGATGTGAAGGTGCTTGACATTGCTGAACTCATTGCACAAGCCGGCGATTTATAATCGTACTATAGTAGGCAAGTATAGTTTTGGATCGAGCTCACACTCATACTTCAAACTGAAACTTCACACTGAAATTTAAAACTGAAACTTCAGTGTGAAAATCCATATTTTGTACTCGTTCGAATCTTCAAGCATTTTTAATTAAGAGAAAAAAGTAGTAAATTTGTACGATCATGACAGTTAAAGAATTAAATAAATCCAAAACGCCAATCGTCAAAATTAACAGGGCGCTTGACAAACTTTCTGCGAAAGTACTTTTCCCGAAGAAGTTGGAGGAAGCTAATCGTATACTTAAAACTATTGGTTTACCTAAAACCAAGTAATCCCATAACCGTTTACACAGATCAAGCACAAAAAGGATTTAATGCTGTGTATTTGCAATTTTTTTTCACTATCATATTTATAAATTGTAATTTCTAATCCCGGTAGGAACATCTCTTGATTAGTTGCTTACCTCATTAATGTGTCGCTAATTTCCGCTCAACATTCGTCTATCGTAATATGATTTACATATTTCGTCGGCTTAAATTAATAGAGAATTTAATTTAAAAATTGTCTTTGTAGAACATTTCTCCGATCGGGGAATTGTAATCGGATACTATAAGGATTGTATAATGTTGGATCTAGCTCACACCCGCACTTCACACCGAATCTTCACACAATGGATAATTTTTTTTCGAGAAGGAATATTCATTGAGGTCACTACTAATACTGTTCATTTCAACATCGCCCAGCGGTATTATTTGAAGCCGAAGTGCTGAACTTTATTGTTTCAGATAGGTTATCACAATTTGTGATAACCCCCACTGGGCAGAATCATCGCAACTAACTTCACCATTTCATTTTCTTTCATTTGAAATTATCGAACCCGTACGACGATGGGCGGAATGTTGAGCGGAAATTTGGTACACACTTTCAGGTTAGTAACCCATCAAGCGACATTCCGCCCATCGTCATCCGTGTTAGCAAATTATATTGTATTTCTGAAATTCAATTGAAAGTGTAAATTTATTTTTGAAGACTTCGATGAGCGGGGAACTTGAAAAGGTTTATGAAAAATTATTAGTATTTAAGAAATCTAAAAACAGCGAGTTGGTTGTCTTGCGTGATAACAAAATAGTAAAAATAAAGCCGGAGTAAAAAAAACGTCGCCCGATTACTTGCTCCCGTCCAATGAAACACACAAATTTTATCGTATACCCCCTTTTTTCCACAATTTATTTTTCGCTTTGAATTACTGAAGTTATTTATATAGCTTTAAATTCTAAACTCACACACCATGAAAAAACTAAAAATTACTTTAACACTCCTAGCACTCCTATTTTGTAAGGCGAATTCGTCCGCCATTGATAGCGAATGGTCGAGGTTTTATAATGGCGGGGCCAATGATCGTGGTCTGCACGTAGTAGCTGACGGAGGACGAGAATATCTTACAGGTGTTTCAGAGTTTGTC
>JANOBV010000043.1:0-5456 GCA_031411835.1 Bacteroidota bacterium
AGATTCATACGTTGATGCATTAAAAGATTTTCCTTCTACGAATGTTATTCTTGAAACTGAAAAAGGTAGAGCGTTTCATCGCAAGACAGATATTTTTAAACGTCTAATGTGGTATGCATTTACAATCGATGAGAAAAAAGAACAACGCGAATTAAGTGAAGGTGGAGTTGGTGGAAATTGGGTGATGCTTTCTGTTGATAGAGTCAACGAAGTCATCAACATGAATAAAGAAAAAATTCGCCCTGCTGAACTTGCACTTCCTGAAGAAGTAGAAATTGATATCGCACCGGATTACGAAAATGTCGTTGGACAAGATCGTATCGATCGGATGGATAAGTTGAAGAAGAAAAAGAAGAAGAAGAAGAAAGTTGGTGGAGGTGAAGCGAGTGTAGGACAAACTGCAGGAGCAAATGCGCAAGGAAGCGCACAACCAAATCAACAACCACGGCCGCAAGGAAATACGCCGAGACCACAAGGTAACCAACCGAATCAAGGTAATGCTAATGGTCCGCGTCCGAATAATCCGAATCAAAATCGTCCGCAAAATCAACCGCGTCCGCAGCAGAATCAACCGAATGCGCCTAAGCAGAATACGCCAAACGCTCCTCAACAGAATCAGCCGCGTCCGCAAGGAAATCAGCCGAATCCGCGACCGAATAACCCGCAGCAAAATAATCCTCGTCCGCAGAATCAACCGCGTCCGCAGCAGAATCCAAATCAGAATCAGCCGCAGCCGCAGAGTGCAGCACCGAATCCAAATCCTGCACCAAGTACTCCTTCGTCAAATGAGCCGGCACCGAATCGTGCAAACAGAGCTCCTCGTCAACCTCGTCCGGATAAACCGGCAGATCAATAACGGATGAATATTAATCTTCGTATCAAAAATATTTTCTTCAGTGCATTGATGATTGCGTCACTGCTTTCACTTTCTTCATGCGATCGCAATGTTGTATTCGAAGATAATGTTAAACTTCCGGAGAATCGTTGGGAACAAAAAAATGCAATTCAGTTTACAGTTGATATTCAAGATACACTTAGTCCGCATAATCTTTATATTAATCTGCGAAATGCAGGAGGATATCAATTCAGTAATATCTTTTTATTTTTCACAACCATTTCTCCAAGCGGAAAAATGGAACGCGATACCCTTGAACTTACTCTGGCAGATGCAAGCGGTAAATGGCTAGGTGATGGAGCGGGTGATATTTGGGACAACCGACAACTTTTTAAACGCGGATTTCATTTTCCTGAATCCGGAAAATATATTTTTCAATTAGAACAAGCGATGCGTATTGATCCATTGCCGCAGATTATGGACGCGGGCATCCGAATTGAAAGAACAAGCGAAGGGAAATAATTTCGGATTTCGGATTGTGGATTGTGCTAATGCTTATCATTATTTCAATTTGCATTTTTAAATGAAAATGATTTCGGATTTCCAAAACGCCTAAGCATTATAACAATCCGCAATCCGAATTTCGCAATCCGAAATCATTTCCTAAGTACCGCGCTTCTTAAAAAGCATGTACAACAATCCACCAATGATCAAGAATATAAAAACAAAATAAAATTTCATTTTCAAAATATTCGAACTCATCTGTTTTTTTTCTGCTAAAAGTTTTTCATTCTGAATCAATGTAACTTCATTTACTTTCAACAAATTATTTATTCTATCTTGATTTGTATTTTGATCAAATGTCAAAGATGTCTTTTCGAAATTCTTTGTATCGATCACGCGCTCGAGTGAATTCATGATCCTATTGTCGATGTCAACAATGTTTTGAAGTGTAGTATGACTTTGACGCATATCGTTTTTTGTTCGATTGCCGAAGAATCCACTTTTCTTTTTTAACGTCGAATCATAAGAGTTGAATAATTTCCGTCTTTCTTCTAGTAGATCAAATAATTCTTTACGCGCAGCAGTGCGATCACTTGCATGAATTGTTGTTGCGAACCTTGCGCTGAATAAAAGTAAGACGATTGTAAAAGCGATGAATCTCATAATTTTTTTCCTGCTGTAAATTTAGCTCTTGTAGACCATAATACCCGCATATTTGTTTTTGGATGGAAATATTTCATTTTGAACTTTAAATTCAAGAACAAGAAAGGTCTTTTTTACTCAATTATGCAGGCAAATTGCCCACACAGCATTGACCTTTGACCCTTTACCTTTGACCTGTCAAACCATAGCCGATCCCAACCACAAAACATCTCTTAACATCATGTTAAATTCTTTATTTAGTTCGACGAAAAGAATACTTTCGCATACCAATTAACCATACATGAAAACAAATCGCATAATTACAGGAAGCTTCGCCTTCCTTATGCTTTTCATTGGTGCAACTGTTTTTTCACAAGACAATGCAAAACCAAAACCGAAAAGCGAACCTAAAGCTGTTGATGCTCCAAAGCCAACTGTGAAATTAGCTCCCGGAGTTGCTCCGGAAAAACCGACAACGGCAACACCGCCTGTTGCAAAAGTTTTTCCATATCCAATTCTTCAAACTAAACTCGAGAACGGATTGAATGTTGTAACTGTTCCATATCAAAGTCCGGGTATTGCGGCATTTTATATTGTTGTTCGTACAGGTTCACGTAATGAAGTTGAACCGGGACATACTGGCTTCGCTCACTTCTTCGAGCACATGATGTTCAGAGGTACTGATCTTTTTCCGAAAGAAAAATATAGCGCTGTATTGAAGTCAACAGGTGCTTCAGCTAATGCAAACACAAGTCTTGATAGAACTCTTTATCATATGACCGGTGATGCAAATAAATTAGAAACAATGTTCATGCTTGAAGCAGATCGTTTTCAAAATTTGAAATATTCTATTCAAGGATTTAAAACAGAAGCAGGAGCCGTTAAGGGCGAGTACACAAAAAATTCAGCAAACCCATATACAAAGTTGAATGAAATGGTACAAAACACAGCTTTCGAAAGTCATACGTACAAACATACTACAATGGGATTCTTTGATGACATTGTTGATATGCCAAATCAATACGATTACTCGATAGAATTTTTCAATAGATACTATCGCCCTGAATACTGTACGATCATTGTTGTTGGTGATGTTACAGCAGAGAAGGTAAACGGTTTTGCAAAAAAATATTTTGGTGAATGGAAAAAAGGAAGTTACGTTTCTACAGTTGCTCCCGAGCCACCACAAAAGGAAACAAAATATACGAATCTTCAAAAAGCAGGTTTTCCTCCTTACTTAAGTTTAAATTATAAAGGACCGGGCTACGATGCAAGAGCAAATGATTTCCCTGCACTTGACATTTTATGCGCTGCTTACTTCGGAGAAAATTCTGATATCTATAACAAACTTGTAATTAAAGAACAAAAAGTAAGATCTATTGGTGGTGATGCAACTACTACTCGTGATCCGTTTTTAGTTTCTGTTGAAGCGTCTTTAGTTGATGCTGCAGACTTCGGGTATATTCGTAAAGAGATGGAAAGAGTTTTGGAAGAAGCAAAATCAAAACCAATCGATGGAAAATTATTGCAAGAGACAAAATTGAATTTCAGAAATTCAGCAATTATGTCAATTGACAATCCAACTTCTATTGCGCAAAACTTAAGTTACTTCACATGGGTTACAGGTGATCCTGAACAACTAAATGTATATTTCGGTCAGTATGACAAAGTAACTCCTCAAGACATTATGCGCGTTGCGCAGAGATATTTTTCTCCTGAGCGTTTAACGATAGGAACAATTGCACCAACAGAAAAAGTAACATTCTAATTCTTACAACCGAATCATCATGAAAAAAATATTTATCGCCGGATTGTTACTGATCTGTTTCGTTGCTTCAAAAGCACAAGAGGTCGTGCAACTCCCAATTCCTAAATCAGGAAAAGTTACTCTTCGTTATATGTTCCGCAACGGATCTATTTGTGATCCTGCCGGCAAAGAAGGTCTTACAAGTATTACAACAGATATGATTGTTGAAAGCGGCACAGCAAAAATGTCGTCAACAGATATTCGTAAAATGATTTATCCATGGGCTGCAAGTATGGGTAGCTCTACTGATAAAGAAGTTGCAATTATTTCTTTTCAAGTTCCTTCGCAATACTTGGAAGAATTCTACACTAAAGTCGTACGTGAATTATTATTGCATCCGTCATTTACAAAAAGTGATTTCGATCGTTTACTTTCTAATCAACAGAATTATGTAGAGCAAGTAATTCGTCAATCGTCGGATGAAGAATTGGGAAAGAAATATCTTGAATCATTTATTTTCCGCGGCACTCCTTATGCTCAATTGAATGAAGGAAATGTTGCAAGTGTGAAAACACTTACTGTGGATGATGCGAAAAAACAGTATCAATCTTATTTTACAAGTAGCAATGTGTTGATCGGAATAGCAGGCGATTATCCCGCGGCTTTCGTTTCAAAAGTAAAAGCAGATGCAGGAATGTTATCGGTGATGAAACCAAATCTTCCTCAGATCAGCATGCCTGCTCAGCCGAAAGGAATTTCTGTGGAAGTTGTTTCGAAAAAAGGTGCATTAGGTTCTGCTGTTTCTGCAGGATTCCCTATGAACTTAACGCGTTCTAACAATGACTTCGCTGCCTTAATGGTTGCAAACAGTTGGTTAGGCGAACATAGAAAATCGTATTCGAGATTGTATCAGAAAATTCGTGAAGCTCGTTCAATGAACTATGGTGATTATACTTACATTGAATGGTATGAGAATGGTGGAAGTAATATGCTTCCTCCATCAGGTACTCCGCGTAGTTTAAATTATTTCAGCATCTGGCTTCGTCCTGTTCAAACTGCAAAAGGTTTGAAAGGTCAGTATCCGGAATTGAAAGATATAAAGATTGGTCATGCACATTATGCTATCAGAATGGCTATCCGCGAAATGGATAACATGATTCAAAAAGGAATGTCTACTGAAGATTTCGAAGCGACACGCGACTTCTTAAAAAGTTATAGCAAATTGTACATAGAGACGCCTTCAAAAAAATTAGGTTACTTGATGGACTCAAAATTCTATGGTCGCACAGACTGGATCACAGAACTAGATGGACTACTTTCGAAACTGACAGTTGCCGATGTAAACAATGCAATTAAAAAGTACTGGCAAGTTCAGAACATGGACATCGTAATTGTAACTGATGAATCAGAAGTAAATGACCTTGTTGAAAGTCTAAGAACAGGTGCAGTATCACCAATGTCATATTCAGATAATTTGAAATCAACTCTTCCGAAAGAAATTCTTGATGAAGATGAAGTAGTCGCGAAATATCCTTTGGAAGTTCGTGAAGTGAAGGTTGTGAATATTGATGATACTTTTTTGAAATAAATTTCTTAAGAGGTCAACGGTAAAAAAGGTGAAGTCGAAGAGGCTTCACCTTTTTTTTGTGGCCTTTCGACGCTCGGCGGAATTAAAAATTCCGCCGAGCGATGGCGAGCGTGTCCTTCGACGCTCGGCGGAATTTTTAA
>JANOBV010000044.1:0-2566 GCA_031411835.1 Bacteroidota bacterium
CCAAGTCAGATCTGTCAAAATGAAAATGCGACATTTATTACAGGGATGAACCCGAGTTCTGTCTATCAATGGATGATCAATGGAAATCAATTAGTACAATCGGGTTCAGAAATTCAGGGTCAATGGCCGGTAACAGGGACATATTCTATTCAGGTAAAGGAAACCACTATTTCCGGGTGTACGATGTCTGATGTGGTAACTGTACAAGTAAATCCTAAACCGCCGGCCTTCATAAACGGATCGCCGAAAGTCTGTATCACCGACGGCGTACAAAACTATTTTGTAAATGGTTCCGGAAACACAATTTATAATTGGTCAATCGATGGCGGTGGTTCAATTATGTCACCAATTGATTCAGACACCATAAACGTATCATGGACTGTTCCCGGTACACATACAGTTACACTTGTTGTGACTGATATAGTTTCCGGATGTGATAGTACCGTCAGATTTTCTATTGATGCTGATACTTTACAAAAGCCGTTAGTTACTTCTGTTTCAGGTTGTGCTCCGGTCATGCTAAATATTTCTGGAAATACGAACGATCCGTCTAATCGTTTTGTATGGAACTTTGGCGATGGTACTACCTCAATATTATCAAATCCTTCACATCAATATTCTAACCCAGGATTATTTTCGCTGACAGTTATTGCAGAAAACCAAACCGGTTGTAAAGATACTTCTGTAGCCAGTATAAGAGTGAATCCAAGTCCGGATGCTTTATTTACCATTAAAGATTATAAAGATCATTACATGGCGGAGTTAGAAACCGTTCAATTGATAAATCAATCGGTGGGCGCAAGTTCATACAGCTGGATTCTTGGAAATGGTAATACATCTAATCAGTTTCAACCAAATCTTATCTATGATTCTCCCGGTATTTTTATTATCGAACTTTATATAAATAATATTTATGGATGTAGAGATACCTTCGAACTCCCTGTAGAGATCAGAGTTCCTGAAAATGTATTTGTACCGAATTGTTTCACTCCGAATGGCGATGAAAAGAATGAATATTTTTCAATGTCATTTTTGAATATTAAAGAAGTTTCAGTGTCAATTTTTGACAGATGGGGAGAAGAGATCTACAATTCACATGACACACAATTTCATTGGGATGGAACTTACAAAGGTCGGCCTGTTCAACCGGAAGTTTATGTTTATGTTATTGATGCCATTGGATATTATGGTACGGAGATCAGAAAAGTGGGGAAAATTTCTTTGATAAGGTAAAAAATTGCGTTTCGTATTGCTTTTAAATTTTTCAAGAAGGTGTCTCATTATGGTCTGAGAACTGAAATATTTAACAATGCATTATTCTCCGTAATACTTTGATCATTTGATTCAACAAAATAATCGCCATTCAAACCTACGTTGATTGTAAATCTGCTGTATCAAGGTACTAATAATGTTTCAACAGTGAGTTGCCTTTATAACCTTGTGCGATCATTAGAAATGGATTTGCTTCAGTTGAAACATATTTTTTTACGAGGTATCCGTAAGGCGCTAGTTTGGGTTCAAGAAAAGGTTTATTGAATTTTAATTTACAATTAACTTTCCGTGACCTACAATTGAACCGCTAATTAATAAGCGATAGAAGTAAACGCTACGCGCCAAAGATTGGGTATTAAAAACAAAATCATTCGAATCTATTTCATCAACCGTTTTTACAATTCTTCCTAATGCATCGCAGATCTCCAACTTCGCATCATTCAAAATAATATTTTCACTGATGTGAATTGTTGCGCGTTCGGAAAATGGATTCGGAGAAATTGAAATTTTCGATTCTTCTAGTTCATTTACTCCAACAGGAGTTATAACGTATAGTGTATTGTCTCTTCTTGTTACGCCCAGATAAACTCCCGCTCTATATTCCTTTACACTGATTCCATAATTATATATTCCTTCTGCATTTGGAGTGACGGTAAGCAATCCTGTTTGCGCATCGATTGACAATGGACTTGTGCCGCCTATCATATCAGTGAGACTATATGGTTGCAACCAAGAAATTTCTGTGTATGGTGGATTTGCGGGAGGAACAGGAATTGGATTTGCAGCTGTGGCTCCGTCAAATGGTGTGCAAAGTGAATAAACAAGAGAATCACCATCAATGTCTGTCGCTGAATTATCAAATACAAAAGGTGTGTTCACACAAAGAAATGTAAACGGTTGCAGACTAAATACCGGACTACTGTTTGTCGACCCAATACTATCAGTAGTTGTTACAAGCAAAGTGAATCCTACCAATGGTGTATCTAAAATGTTCACAACACCAGACGGACGACAACACCTTTGATATGCAATTTGATATCCCCCAGGAATTGGAGGAAGATTAGTGTTGAAAATATATTCCCCTTTCTGATAACAAATAGTGGAAGGCGCAACCGGCAAGCAGTTGTAAATTGAATTTGTAATGTTCGCTTGACTAGTTAGTGAAATGGCAAGCGTTCGTAAAACGGTATTATTGCTATCAAAAATTCCAATACTTACAGGATCATCAAAAGGAGGAATTCCATTATAACAATCACGATAGACCGTCATTTTAATTTCGAAATTATCATTGCCC
>JANOBV010000045.1:0-2472 GCA_031411835.1 Bacteroidota bacterium
TGAAATTATTTTTCCAACTGCTAAACATGTTTCTGCAGTTTCACCATGGATGCTACGAAAAGGGCTACATTCTCCAAAACCAACTATACCATTTTGTGTCGTGATCTTGACAACAACATTGTCGGCATAATCTAATCTGCCGAGAGAAATAATAAAGGGCTCACGAAGTTTTACTTTTAACGGTATTACATCAATTGCCTTTATTATTTCTTCCGACATATTTAATCTAAATTAATAAACAATAATTTTAGAATACTGAACATTTGAACGAGTGCTGTGCTTTAGAATGTACGTTCCTGCTGCAACATTTGTCAAATCAAATTCAATCGAACCAATTGAATCTGCATTCTTCACATCAATCAATTTCCCATCAAGTCCGATCAATTGAAAAACAGAATTTGTTACAAATGAATTTACATACAAACTTCCGTGAGCAGGATTCGGATAAACCTGAGAAATTTCTTTCGCAGCATCTGCAATGTTTGTAAAGACAACATCATTTACAAATACAGGAATAGAAACGTTTTGTGATCCTGTGCCACCATTTTCTGCTAGATGAAAAGATAAAAATGCGCGAACTGAATCTGCATTCGTAGATAAATAATGCATCACTATATTATGCGCTTCTCCCGGCTGTAAAGTTGTATTAGTCCCGCCCGATGTAATCGATAATTCTACCGGATGAGTCAATTGAATATTTGAAATGTCAATCGCAGTATTTCCATTGTTCACCAATACATAATTGTAATCAGCCGGAGTGTTCGCCGGAACAAAAGAATAGATTGCAGTGTCTTGTGTCAAATCAGCTGAAAATACTTTTTGCTCAACAGAAGTAAAAATGATTGAACGAATACGTTCAAGAAATTGCGGATAATCGACAAATGGATTTCTATTATGTTGAACTGCTTGAATATCGTCAACTCTTTTTCTGTCAATTGCTGTAACAGGAAAATTATTGTACCAGTTTCTTAAAACCGATTCTTGTGTAGCGTCAAGGAAATTAGAATAGTTCTGATATCTCAATACGAAATAAAACATAGCGCGTGCAACTGCACCTTTGTGTGAATCTCTTGGTTCGAAAAAAGTATTTGATCCTGAAGATCCACCAACAGACCATGTTGGATTTGTTACTTCGGCAAAAGGATTATCACCACGAATACCATTTGCAACATCGTCAGTTGGAAATAAATGATGCAGATCCGATTTCATAGGCTCTGCGCTAGCAAATAAAGATTGCGGCCAAGTGTGTTCAGTATTAAAATTGTCATTCGTTTGACAATCGGAACGATCAACATAACCTACAGCAAGTCGACCAGTGTAAACACATTCAAGAGTATTTTGTGAAGCACCTTGTCCGTTCACACGATCATTATCAATTGACATAAACATTTCATCACGTGCGACATTGTACCCTAAAGAAGTATAACCTACTCCTGTGATATTTCTAATTTGTGTTTTCAATGCTTCTTCAGAAGTATTTTCTGTAGCTGAATAATATGTTTTCGAATAACGACCTTGTCCGATCAAATCAACACTTATATATCCTCTCAAGCTTGTATTTTCAATAACCATTTCTGTATTATGGAGAATGTTATGGCGCGGAGAAAATTTTATCCAATCAGTTTGCGAACTTCCTGCTGTAATTACAAAGCTATTGTATTGCGAAGAGAAAGCAGGTTGTCCATAGGTAGAATAAAATTTTATTCCGGTAACAGTGATGTCTCTTGATGTTGGATTTTGTATTGTCAACAAAAGACTGTCTGGTGCATTTTCATAGGCAACACCAAAATTCAATTGTGCAAAATCTACAGTCAACCCTTGTGCTTGCGCCAACGAGGGTAAATAAAATAAGGCTGCTATGAGCAGCCTTATTGAAATATTTTTTGTCTTATTCATCTAGTCTTTTTTACAAACCAATTTATTCTTCTGTCACTTCAATCTTTGTTATTTCGTCGTCAGCACGAATTGCATCGATTACATCTAGTCCTTCCACTACTTTTCCGAAGCAAGTATGATTTCTATCTAAGTGGGCAGTATTTGTACGGCTATGACAAATAAAGAATTGGGAACCTCCCGTATCGCGACCGGCATGAGCCATACTTAAAACACCACGATCATGAAATTGATTTCCGCCATCAAGTTCGCATTTAATTTTGTAACCTGGACCACCTGCACCTGTTCCATCAGGACATCCGCCTTGAACTACGAAATTAGGGATCACGCGATGAAACGTTAATCCATCGTAATAGCCTTTTTTCGCGAGATCAATAAAGTTCTTTACTGTGTTTGGTGCGTCTTTATCAAAAAACTCCACCTTCATATTGCCTTTGTCTGTGTAAATTGTTGCTTTTGTCATTTTTGTTCAAATTGGGATGCAAATGTAGTGAATTGTGGGGAAGTATGTGAAGTGTGCCTTAAAAATAGGTCAAAGGTCAGAGGTCAAAGGTCAGGCTGAGTGACCTTTGACCTCTG
>JANOBV010000046.1:0-15636 GCA_031411835.1 Bacteroidota bacterium
AAATGCGGTGCTTGGCAAAAGTCGCCATGCAATTTCCATAGAGTTATTTTTCATTCTTCATTTTTCATTATATTTTTATTATTGATCTTGTCACTTTTTTATTATCGAAGATCAAGTTAATAGTGTACGTTCCGCTTTCTCTAATTTTTTCATTCTTGTAAACGTGAACGTTTTTACCTTTCGGCGCATCAAATGATTGCGTATCTATCACATTGCCTTTGTCGTCATTGATTTGAATCCAGACTTTTCCTGACTTTGGTAAGAAGTAAGCAATATCAAATGATTTATCAAAGGGCAATGGATTTATTTTTTCGATAGCAAGATTCATTTCATTCTGTGTTTTGATTGCTGCTAAAGAATGTGAAATGAATTTACCATTGGTAAAAGTCTGACGAAGTCTGTAGTAAACAATTCCTGTTGTAGCTTTTGTTTTATCCAGAAAAGTATATTCTTCGCTTTCTGTTAGATCGGGATTAACAGGAATAGTTGCTACATTCATAAAATCAACACCATTAATTGATCTTTCAATTGTAAACGATTTGATTTTGTCATTTACGGAAGTCGACCAATGAATTTTTATGCCACCTTCTTTTTCTTCAAGCATGAAGTTTAATAATGATTCAGCTAATGGCGCAGTGTTTCCCGCTGTTCTAACAATTAGATTATCGAAAATTGCAATGTCTTTTCCATCGGCATTCATTCCTTTTCCAATTGTAACTTTTCCCGCATTCTTCCAAGAGAGTGGAGTATTGGTAGTATGTTGGTTTGACCAAACTATCACACTATTCACAAAAATCTCAGCTTTCCCTTTTGAAGGATTGTAAATGAATCGATATGTTCTGAAATTCATGTCTAATGGAATTTCATAATCGGTTTTTGTTTTAAATGATTCAATTCCTCCTCTTTTATTTTCAAGTCGATATGCTATCGTAATAAATCCATTTTCCATTCCAAAGTTGAATCCATTTTCTCTTGTAAAAAATGAACCGCTTTTTTCATTTCTACTGAAGTCAATACTGATATCAATTCCTTCTTGATTCCAAAGTTCTGTACCTTCAATTTCTAGATCGATGTCTTTTCCGTTCGGGCCGGCTGATAAGCCTCCTGTTGAAGACCTTCCACCTGACATTGAATGCGCATCTTTACTAATTGAAATCGCATCCGGACCTAAAGTAGCAAGGGTCGCAGGATCTTTTTCCCATGTGAATTCTGTAAGTATGTCGCCATTGCTCAGACTAGCTCCACTTCCTTCAGTTCCTGTCGCTGTTGCTCGAGTTTTACTGACATTATTTACATTTAGGTAAATCATTATGCCGGCAAAAATTGTGAGCATAAAAGAAATACCTCCGACAACAAGAATTAATCTCGCCCTAAGTTTTCTTTTTTGATTTTGTCGTAGTCTGTTTTTCATGTTTTGAAATATTGAGCATTAATTTTTAATGACCTTTTTAGTCAGTCTGTCGTTTGTGCTTTCCACGATCATAATATATGCTCCCGGTGCTAATGATTCAAGATTTTTTAAGTCAATTGAATTTTCGCCAATGTCTAATTGATATTCTTTTTGATATTTAGTTTTTCCATCGCTACTGATCAATGTCACAGTTGATTTTTGAATGATATCGGATTTCAAACTCAATTTCATTTCACTACTAAATGGGTTTGGAGCAATTGAATTAATTTGTAAGCCGGTAGAAATTGTTTTCACTTCAACTTTTGCTATTTTAGAATAGATAAATGATCCATCCGGAGCAACCTGTTTTAATCTGTAGTAAGATTCTATTCCTGTATAAGAAATATCGTCATAAGTATAGTCTCTTATCTTGCTATCAAATGAAGCTCTGATTTCGTCGATTTGATTGAAATTTATTCCATCAGCACTTCTTTCAACAATGAATTTCTCAATTCCCGTTTCTGATTGAATATGCCAATCGACAGATACAACATCTTCAATCAATTTTGCTGTCAAAGTAATGGATGCTGTATTTACTGATGCAATGGTCCAATCAGGTTGTAACATTGTATTGTACATAGTAACACTTCCATTTCCTGTCTTTACTCCTGTTGAAGAAGCATTTGTTATATTCCAACCTGAACCAGTCCATTGAATAATGTTCAAAGGCCCACGAGCCATAGTTGCCCCAAGTGAATTTTCTTCGGCTAAGTATGTTAATGTGATGTCGGCTTTTATTCCGTCTCCTGTAAATGACCACCATCTGTCGATTACATGTTCAGTTGCAAATGGAACTCCGCCCGGAAATGTCATGTTCGAAGCAGGGTAGGGTGCATTGTCGTTATTTGTCTTACGAGTGCTGACAACTATTTCTTTTCCTAGTCCAGTAATTACATTAAATGAAACCGGAATAATTTTATTAGGACCAACACCAAAAGGAATTTCGTGAACTCCTGCAGAAAGTTTTTTCCAGCAAACTTTGCTATTATTAATTGGATTTGTTCCTTCACTTAAGATATAACCACTAGTTCTTTTGATCGCATTTGCAAATCCATTCTCAATTGTCATAGTATTTGAATTGAGTTTTATTCCGCCTGACACTAGTTCTAATTTTGTTCTGATGTTTAAATTGTTACTCGATAGAGTAGCGCATGGTGAATTCGAACCTTGTAAATTAATTCTTAAAATTCCATATTTAGAATTTGAATTGCTATTTGCATTTGGCATTCCTGTAAGTGACATACTTTCCATTCCTGAATATTCAACTACACTAAATTGATGGAGTTCATAATTCAAATTACCGGATGAGTTAACGGCTGATCTTGATGTTTGATCGTAGAAACCATATTGATTGCCAATAGAAATAGTAGCTGCTGAATCAACATATAATTTTGAAAATCCAAATTGCTGATTTGAAGAAACTTGCCCTTTGCCAAGATTAAGTGTTGCACCCGGTTTAATATAAAGCATATTAATGCCTGATTGATTATTTGATGACAATTGGAAATTACAATCTTTTGCAACTACTTTACTTCCCGATTCAATTATCTGAATTACATTTTCTATGATCTGTGAATTGCCGATCCGTGTATAAGTAAGAAACTTTGGGTTCTGATAACTTATTAATCCAAATAAATTTGAATTTGCGCCGCCACTTCTCATTATTTTTCCAGTACCTGAAAAATTTACTGCACTTCCTTTGAAGCGTAATGTATTTCCATTTGAAGTATTTTGAATATTGTTATCAAAGTCTATCGTTCCACCTGATTGTGAAAAAATACCTGAAACTGTTACTGAAATATTGTCAGAACTTGCTGTGGTTATATTGTGATGGAAAATGAAATCGCCGCCTGTATGTGTGAAATCTTTTGTGATTTCAATATTCGAACTACCTTGATTGTTCTTTATCGAAAGTGTTCCACCCGATATTATCATATTCTCAATTGTAGATGAAAGCGACCCGGAGTTTTTCGAAAGCGCAAGAATACCACCTGACATTTTCAAACAAGTATTCACATTCAGTTGTAAATTATGTGAAGCAATCATAGATCCATAATTAAGGCTATTATTACAACCTTTGATTTCATAATTACCTTCAATTGTAATTTCTTCTGATCCTGATGCAGCAGAACTTGTTACTTCTGCAGATTGAATTCCATTTACAATGAAATTTCCGCTAACATTCAATTTCAATTTCACATTATTTAAAGTTCCTGAAATGCTGGAAAGGGATGTGCCTCTGAATTTATCGTTTGCATTTTGAAAATTGATATTAAAATTTCTTGTCACATTCAATGTGTTTTCTAATCCATTTGTGTGACAAGCTGTTTGTCCCATAAATATTCCACCATTCAGATTTAAATCGCCAATGGTAGCAGTGAAAATTCCAGAGTTTGTTGTTGCAATATTGTATAGAATTCTAGTATCACCTGTGCTTTGTGTAAATGTTCCATCAATATTCAATGTTGCATTTCCATTACTCACATTTGGAATTCCTGTGTTGTTGATGATCTTTACATTTCCTGAATTTGTAAAATTTCCTGTAACATGAATTGTCACATCTCCATTTCCATCATTCAAGCCATAAAATACACCACCGTTATTTGTAACATTTGTGCATTGGAAATTGAATGAACTAGCGTGTGTACCATTATGGACATAGAAAAATGAATTAACGTTTTTCAACACTACATTGCCAATAGTTGTATTGGAAATTGCACCTGATTTATCTAAAGTAATCCATCCTTGATCAATAGTTAGTGTACCAATGATCTTATGCGATTCGAAGTTATTATTCTGATTCCATTCTACTATAGAGTTATTTCCACCCGGTGAATTGATCTCTAGATTTCCAAAATTGCCGGAAATGTTTTCTGCTAATGGAATTGTATAGTTATACCAGTTCTTTATTATCAGATTACTATTGATGTCAAAATTTTCAATGCAGCTTGTAAATAATGTTGCTTCTGCTGAAGTATTGATATTGGGATCCCAAATAAAAGTTCCACCTGAATTGATCCTGAATGCTCGACCTGCTGAACCAATCGTGATCATTCCTTTGTTCATATTCATTCGACCATCAATGGAAATATTTCCGGATATAGTCATTCTCATTCCTTGACCTAATGTCAGTTGACCATTTGCGAAGACAGTCAGATTTTGAATAGCTGTATTTCCTGTTGTAATGATTGTGTTTGAATTTCCGATTGTAACATTGTCACCCGATGTTGGTACTCCAACCGGATTCCAGATCGCTGCATTTTCCCAATTACCTGATGCAATTGAGATCTTTGATCCGGCAATTGCTGCATTTGGTAGAAGAGCTATAAAGCAGAAGTAACTAACAATTAAAATTTGTAAGGTTGTCTTCTTTTTCTTTCCTTTTGACACTTTGCGCGTCAACATTAATGCTTTTTTCATGGCTTTTCTATTATTGTGCATTAATCACTTTCTTATCACGGATCAATATCGTGTGCTCTCCATTGATCTTCTGCTGAATTATTACAGGGCGATCTAGCGATGTTTCGTTAGTGAATTCTTGATCACTGACTTTTACAACATCAATTGATGTGTCCGCTTTGGCTTGTGAACTAACTGGACTCGACATGTTAGCTATGATAAGAGCCAGAGCTGTCATCGTGAATATTCCGCCGCTTATAATCATCACCATTCGCAACGATAAACGTTGTTTCAAACTGGTCTTCAATTCCGGCCTTTGTTTGTTCTTTGTTGGTTTCACTTTCGATCCATTTTTAGTTATATAGATTTACGATTATTAGCAGGGAAAGTAAGTCTGGAAAGGGGTAGAGGATTACACTTGTAAGGTTTACTTGAATATTGGCAAGTGGTGAATAAAGCCAAGAAATTTGCAATTAGAATGTTTTGCAAGGCAATTTTGTACTAAAAGTTTATAGCCTCTACCTTTTCGGTTTCTAAGGAGTGATTAATAAATTTGAATTTATTAATTCAAAAATACATGTAAAAAAAATGCTTCCTAAATTGAGTTCTATTTTCAATTCAGGAAGCATCTTCCAAAAAGTGTATATGTTTGTTCTTAAGAATTCACGAAGACCAGATCTTCAGGTAGGATCGTATTGTTTTCTGACATGATCGCTGCTCTTTCAATAACAGCTTTCAGTTCACGAACATTACCAGGCCATCTGTAATCCATTAGAAACTTTGTAGCTTCTTTACTTAACTGTATTGTTGGCATTCTATTTTCTTTGCAGAAATCGATCAAGAAATTTTTAGATAGTAATACTACATCATCGCCTCTTTCAAGTAGAGTAGGAAGGTGAATTAAAAATCCTTGCAAACGATAAAATAGATCCTCTCTGAAGCGACCTTCTTTTACTTCTTGTACTAAGTTTTTATTTGTTGCTGCAATAACTCTTACATCAAGTTGAATCGATTTATTACTTCCAATTCTTGTTACTTCTTTTTCTTGTAATACTCGTAAAAGTTTTGTTTGCATCATCAAGTCCATTTCTCCAATTTCATCTAGAAAAATTGTACCTTCAGATGCCTCTTCGAATTTTCCAATTCTGCGTTCGCGTGCATCAGTGAAAGCTCCTTTTTCGTGACCGAATAATTCACTTTCAATTAAGTCTTCAGGAATTGCTCCCATATTTACAGTTACAAATGGTTTACGTGCACGTTGTGAATTGTAGTGAATTGCTCTTGCTACTAATTCTTTTCCTGTTCCGCTTTGTCCTGTAACAAGTACCATAATATTACTCTTCTCCACTTTTTGGATCAAGCGAAGTACTTTTAATACCGGACTACTATTTCCTAAAATGTTGTTGTATTTATTGCGGTCGATGACGATCTCTTTCAATGCATCATTTTCTTGCTTTAAGTAAACTGTTTTACAAAGTGTCTTAACTGAATTCTCAAGATTAACAAGTGCATTGTCGTTTTTGATGATATAATCAGATGCACCTTTTCTATACGTATCAATAACGACATCGATCTTTTCTTGACCCGATACCATTATACATTGTATATTGTCATTGTAGTTTTTTATTTTTTCCATCAACTCAATTCCGTTCATTCCCGGTAACATATAATCAATCGAAATGATATCCGGATTCAAATGCAGATTATCAATACAATCTTGCGGTGTCATAAAATGTGTGACTTCGCAGTTGTCAAGCTTTTCCAACGTCTTCTTTATCAAACTTCCTAAGAAGTGATCATCCTCCACAATAAATACTTTAATAAGGCCCATGTTTTTAACACTTTTATGTGTATCTTTTTATGCTTTCTAAGTCTTTTTTGTTGCGTTCGGGCCTCTTTAAAACGGTACATTTACATACCAAATCTTACACTTTTATATCCTATGAAAAGCAGGCTGATTTTGACCTTTATTGTGCTATTCCTGGCTACACCACTCTGGATGAGGATAGGATGGGAGTTTTCTCCAAAGCGAAAGCTGAATATTCTTATAGTTGATAAAACGGTCTTAAACACCAACAGTTTCAAACATCGCTCGATAAATTGGATTTTAGACTACGAAAAATACATCAAACCTGACGGTTCTTTCTATGATATCAATAAAGATTATTTCGGTTTCTTCCCACAAGATGATGAAAAGTATGCCATTAATGATTTTGAAAAACTAGATGAACCGGAAGTGGATAGTCTCTCAAGCGTGTACAATCTAGCCTACTTTGCAGATACCTACGGTGTCCTTGGAAATGAATGGTACTCACATAGAGACATCAACGATAATTCGGAAAGTATTTATGGCGGCTTGACAGAAAAAGATCTTTTACTCATGAAAAAAATGAAGAGTAAAAACAAACCTGTCATTGCTGAATTTAATACCATCGGTTATCCAACACCGGTTGATATGCGTCACCAATTCGAAAAATTGTGGGGCATAGAGTGGACCGGATGGATGGCTCGACATATTGCTTCGCTGGATACTTTGAATAATCCTGATCTTCCAAAATGGATCGTAAGAGCCTACAAGAAAGAACACAACGGTGTTTGGAATTTCAAGCGCGAGGGTATGCTTTTCATCAATGAAACAGGAAAAGTCCTTGTGCTTGAAGTTGGTAAAGAATTAAGCGATGCTATTCCTAAAATTTATACTGATAAAATTAATCAGGAAGCATTTAATGTACCGGCTGTAATGATCTATCCATATTGGATCGATGTTATGGTCAATAAAAATGATACAAATAGTGTAATATCAAAATACGTCATCAGTACTCTTCCTGAAGGCGAAGCTCTTTTATTGGCCAATGGAATTCCTAAAATTTTCCCTGCCATCATACATAGAAATAAAGATTTTAAATTCTATTATTTCTGTGGTGACTTTGCAGATAATCCAACTAAATTCCGTTTCGCAAAACTCAGCGGAATTACCGGCCTGAAATTTTTAATGTACAATGCAGTCGATGTTACTGATCGCAATCGATTTTTCTGGGAATTCTATTTGCCAATGATGCAGAAGATCTTAAAGAAAAGTTACACCTCTATTTAACTAATAACTAATAATGAAAAATGAAAAATGAAAAATGAAAAATGGGCTTTGATTCGGAAGCACAATTTTTCATTTTTCATTGGGTTTAGGTGCTCTTGTAAAGCCCTTCCGCTTCATCTCTCCCCAGTTTTTCACTCCAGTCATAAGATCGAGATTTCCCCTGATTGCATAATAAACAGTTAACGGGTGAATGAAAAGTGGTTCGATCAAGGCAGTGCCAAGTAAACGAAGTATGTCGCGCTTTTTCTTGTACTGATGAAAACTCAACTCTTCAAATAGAATTGCAGCAGTTGAATACATAATGGCAAATGCATAAATAAGCAGGAATAGCACAATGAAAAGTTCAACGTTCAAGATCCCTAAGAAAGCCATCATGATCAAATAAAGAAATGCTGTAGTTTCAACAATAGGAGCCATGTATTCAAACAATAACCAGAATGGCATACTTACCATTCCAAGAAATTTGTAGTTCGGATTAAAGATCAGTTTTTTGTGGATCCACAATGTCTCTGCTGTTCCTCTTGTCCAACGATTTCTTTGCTTACTAAGGATCTTAAAATTACTTGGTGCTTCTGTCCAACATAATGGATCGGGAAGGTAAACAACGCGATACTTTGCTTTACGCTCTTCCATATAGCGGCGCATACGAATCACTAATTCCATATCTTCTCCAACGGTATTGTGATTGTATCCACCGGCATCTATTGCAATCTTCTTATCAAACATTCCAAATGCTCCTGAGATCAGAATTAATCCATTCAGTCTGCTCCAAGCCATTCTGCCTAATAAAAACGCACGGATATATTCGAGTACTTGTATTCTTGGAATCATCTCTGTCGGTAAATTGACTTTTGTGATCTTGCCTTCGTTTACCTCGCAAGAATTTGCAATCCGAACAACTCCGCCTACAGCAATTACTCTGTCAGTTTCTGTCTGCTCCATAAATGGCTTTACCATTTTAAGTAGCGATTCGTATTCTAAAATACAATCAACATCTATTGCTGCAAAAATTCCATAGCGAGAAACATTGATACCTGAATTCAAGGCGTCAGCTTTTCCGCCATTGACCTTATCGACAACAGTTAATTTGCTTAATGACTCAATTGTTGATTTATAAACGCCACGAATTGGTTTAGATCCGATCTTTTCTTCGAATGCATAAGGCACAACTTCCAACGAGTATGCATCAATCATCTGCTGAAGTGTATCATCCTTGGAACCATCATTGACAATGATCACTTCGAAATTGACGTAATGTATATTCAATAAGGATCTGACGTTCTCTACAATCGTCTTAGACTCATTATATGCAGGTGCAATGATTGAGATCGATGGGGCAGAAGGGGCAGCAAGAATATCGCGGTAATCGATAAAGCTGTTACGACGCATGTAATTGATAATGTCGAAAGCAGAAACGGTAGACAATAAAAAGTAGGTGCCGAATAAAATACAGCTATAGACCAAAATAAAATGATCAGCAAACTTAGTAAAGTAATAAAAAAATAAACCCATGTTTTATAGCCTCCTGTCACGAGCGTGACGAATCATTAATTGTAATTGTGGTCCCGACTGATTGAAAATTGTTTCAATCAATTGTTCTCCATTCGTGTGAATTGAAAGCAGCGAACGTACCGCTTGAATGGATACAGGATAATCTTCGATCGGTTGACGAATGATCTTTTCCAAAACAGGAATAGACTTCGCACTGCCTATGATCTCAAGTGTTTTTAATATTTCACTCTTTAACGATAAATTTTCGAGTGGATATATTTCAAGAAGTGGTTCTTCGCCATCAGTTGCACTTAATTCGCGCAATGCTCGAATTACGCAGAGTTTGATTCTTGGATCAGGACTTTTTAATAATACAAGTAATGTTTTGATAGATTCGCGTTGTCGAAATCGCCCTATCATCTGAATACAAAATACGACCACATCTTTATTAGGTGAATTTAACCAATGACTAAAATCCGGAATCATTCTCTCCGGCATCTTAGTTAGCATGTTGTATATGTTGGCTGAATCCCAATCTGATAAATGTTCCGTTTCTTTCGATAAGAATGCCAGAGGTTCTGTATCACTTAATTTCATAAGTGCAATTCTGGTCTCCATCCGTAAGATCTCGTTCTTGCTATTCAGATATCCACTAATTTCAGAGTAACCCGATCTCACATTCATAATTGCAAGTTCTTTCATTCCTTTTGCAATTACATACCAACGTTTACTTTTTAGTTTAATCATCGAATCTTTTTCGAATCCGAGGAAGGTATAAATCTCTTCTAAACGCTCGGCAGTCTCGCCGGTGAAATTTTCATGCAAGTGAATGATCTCGTCGAGTAGGGTAGTCCTGTTAAATGGAGTTTCTAGATCGATGACATCAAACATAGCGATCACTTTCTCTCGTTCTAGCGCTTCTTCGAAAATTAAATTTCGAAAAACGGGCTGATACTTTTTCAGTAACTCTGCTTTTTTATTACTTCTCTTTGTCTTGAAAACTCTACTACCCATTATCACTCCAAGTAATATTAAGATGATAAGCATAAACAAAATTGTTACACCAATCAGAATTCTAATATGTACAGGAAAGCTATAGATCGATCTTCCAACCTCATCAACTGAATATTGAAGGTCAGAAAAATTCATCTGAAGCAGTATGTTGTTGTGGAGTTTCAAGTGCCTTTTAGTCTGCTAGTTTTTTATTGAGTTCTTCAATTTGTTTTTCAATCGATTTTCTTCTAGCCGTGATAAATGATTTCAATCCAGGAATAAAGTTGCCCGGATCTAATGGATCACCAACTGTCGAATTAATATTAGTATCAAAATCAGTATTTGAATACATTTTATTTACATCTGCATAAACAGAAACTCTAATTCGCAATGCAATACTGTCAATTTGCTGATTCATCGATTCTTCGTTAAAATACTTGCGAAGCATTTCATTCATGATCGATAAATATCTTTTCTGAATAAATTTATTTTCGCCTAATGTCTTTTCTAATAGGGGACGATGCTCTTTGTATGGAACCGAATCAGGAACTAAGATGTCAAGATTTTCAAGCTGATGCAATGGCATTACAGGATTCCATGCAGCGAAAGAATAGTTCCCGTCTAAAGAGATCCATTGCCATTTAGTTGAAATGCTGTCATGGAAAAGGAAAAAGTTATGGGGATAAAACATGTTGTATGCATCGATGTTCCCGATAATATTGTTGATCGCCCATGCACGAAGACATTTGTCTAAATTTAAAGTAGCTTCTAGTTTTCTTAAATACTCTTCTTGTGAAATGGTGCTGTCGTTCACTTGCTTTATAAATTTAACAAGATCTGTCCAGTCATTCTTTTTTGTATTATTCTTTAAAACATATCGATTCCAATATTTCATTGGTTCATTTCCAATATAAACAAAATTGGCTTGTGGCTCTCCTTGAAATAAATTACCTGAAGAAGTATTAAATCGCGTTTCAAGAAAAACTTTGTCTATACTTTCGTTTATCAAATATAATCCCCAATACTTGTCATTGATATAAACTTTTGCATACGTTGCACGTGGTGCCGGTAGTCCCTCTTTATTCAAAATGTCCAAATACAATTTCTCACGCATCATAGAAGGATCTTTAAAGTTATTGGTAAGATTTAATTCTTCCAATCCTTTAAAGTCTTGTCCTTTGATAAATTTGTTGAACTTGATTCGAAATGGTTTTTTCTTTCCGGGATAAAAGTCGTAAGATGATTCACCTTTAAAACGTACTCCTACAGAAAAGAATTTTTTATTGTCAATTATAACACTTGCTTGTAAATAATTCGACACCTCCATTGAGTCTAGCAATTTTTTATAAATCGCCAATGAGTCCCAATAATTGCATTGGTTGAAACTAATTCTAATTACATGAATAGAATCTTTCTCAAAGAAACTCTTACCGAAGTCTTTCTTAGAAATTTTCTTGTCAGCGCCTTCTGATGGCTGAGCAAAAATATTTGTCCAAGCAAGCAGTGTAATTAGACTTGTGAATAAAATGTATTTTTTAAACATTTGTGTATGTGTCAGAATACTGTTTTAAGAGTTATCCCTGTAGTAACTCTGTTATTGTAAATTGTAATAGGATTTTCAGTGTTAATTCCGGTTGTTCTTAAAGGCTCCTTTGAAATTGAACAATCTACCTTAATTACCCATCTGCCGAATGCACTTTTTTGAACTTCAATACCACCTGAATATGAGCGAGTCTGAATTCCTTGATCAAGTTTTGCAGATTCGTCCGGCGATTTTCCACGGCTAGCTTTAAGTCCCAAATAATTGTCTCCATCGCCAAAATATTTCCGCGCTGAAGCAATTAGCGTTAAAGAAATATTTTTAAGTGAAGCTGATGCAAAGGTTTCATCAGTTTTTGGACTTATAAATGCTCTGAAATTGAACCAATAATCTTTATAATAATTCCCTAAGCTTGTAGTATAGTATGTGGAACTCGCTGAATATTTCTGGTAACGTATTCCGGCAGAGTATTCAAATCCTGCTGGAAGCTTAAAATAAAATTCAGCGCCATATTTTTCTTTAGGAAAAATGTCGTCATAAGCATATCCAACAAATAAATTTGCATAAATGCTTTTAGTGAAGTGAGCGTAACTTTCAACTTCATATTGAAAACCACGTTTTTCATATTTATTTGCTGTGTTAATTCTCATGGTAAGAGAGCCAAATGTGAAATTCCTTCCAACCTGAGCTGACATAAATTCTTGCGGATTTTTACCAAATGAAAATTCATCAACTGAAAAGCTAGTTTGGAAATTATTATTCAAACGTTTTCCTTCCAAACTATTCATCAATTGAATTGCTTCTTTATTACCCGGATTTAAATCCAGAATTCTTCTTAATGTTATGGCCGCTGAACCTTTGTCATCTAACTTCATTTGCAGTTTAGCTTTCTTCAAAAGCAAATCTTCGGAGTTAGGGTAGTAGCTTAACGCAATTTTCAAGTAATCATTGGCGACTTCATAGTTTTCCGTCCAGAATTCTACATCGTATAATGCACTCAAAGCATCCAGATCATTTTCTTTTTCGATTAGAACACGACTAAGTTCTGTTCGAGCCATGTCATAATTCTTTTGCCAAGTATAAGTTCTACCAAGAAAAGTACGAACTTCATAGTAATTCGGTTTCTTCTCAAGGATCTTTACACAAATTCTTCGTGCTTGTGAGAAATTGTCATTATAGCTGAATTCACGCGCCTTTTTAAAGAGGACGTCTAGATCTGTTGTATCTGTTACAACTACCAACGTGTCAGAGGCCTTGATCTGGGCTGAGCTTTGCAAGCTGAAACCGGATAGGACTAAACTAAAAAGAATAAAAAAATAGTTGACTCTGCGTTGCATTTTCCTTTTCGATCAATATGATTTCATCAAAAGCCTTTTAACCCGAACAGATAGCTCGTTTGGACTAAATGGTTTTGTGATAAAATCATCGGCACCTAATTGAAATGCTTCCAATACAGTTTTTTCTAATCCTATAGATGAAACAATAATTATCGGAACCTTTATATTCAATTGCTTTCTTACCCTATGAACGATCTCTAGACCGGTCAAATATGGCATCATAATATCTGTGATAATAATGTCAGGTCTCAAAGTATCAATCTTCTCGATTGCTTCCTTTCCATCCTTTGCTAAAATGACTTCATAGCCCTCTTTTTCAAGTTTGAACTCAACCATTTTGAGAACCATTTCATCGTCTTCGCAAACTAAGACCTTCATTTATTTTTCGTTTATTTTAAAGCGGCTGCAAGATAACATTTTATCCTGCCTTTTCGGTTAATTACTCAATGCAGAATTGTTTTTTTTCACTCTATTTGAGTGATGTTAATTCTGTTCTCAATTGAGCGTAAGCTTGACTTGTTCTTGATTCAATTTCCATCAGTAATTCATCCACTTCAGGCTCTCTGAGTTCTTTCTCATTCATAAGCTCTACTTTCGATAAAGCGTTTTGAATTTCTGACATTCCCATATAGCCAAATGATGGCTTAATGCGATGTGCAATTTTTTTAAACTCTTCCCAGTTTTTATTTTTGAAATGTACATTCATCTCCGAGATCGCTTCTGGTGTCTTATTTAAAAACATCTCTATCATTTCTATAATAAACGCCTCATTGCCTTCAGCAATTTGCTTCAGATAATTCAAATTTATTTTCGGAGCATTCAGAAAGTGATTGACAGCATCTTTATTTGGTGTCGATGGCATTGAATTTCCAATAGTGGCACCGTTTAGGCGATTTGTATTTGGGGTAGGATTTGTTTTCAATTCTGTTGCTTTTGACTCAGAATGAGTAATTTGAACCTCCTTTAACGGCGAATTCTCCTTTTGGGTTAGCGCTATGATCTTTTTCTTTAAGTCCAATGGCTCAAAGGGTTTGTTGATATGGTCATTCATTCCATGATCGACACATTTTTGCTTTTCTGATGCAGTCGCATGGGCTGTCATCGCCATAATTGGCACTGAACAAAATGGTTCAGGTAAAGTGGTTCTTATCGTCTTTGAAGCAGTCAAACCATCCATAATTGGCATTTGTATGTCCATTAAAATCAAATCAAACTGTTCATTTTTAGCTAATTGAACAGCTTGCTCACCGTTATCCGCAAAAAATATCGTAGTATTCCAGTCTGAAAAGATCTTTCTTACTACTAATTGATTGATCTTATTGTCTTCTGCTATTAAGATCCTCAAATGTGCTATGCTTTGTTCAGCCACATTGGATGTGTCAACTTTTTTAATAGCTTCTTTTACCGAATAGTCAATATAAAAGGAGAAACATGTACCTGAACCCGGAGTACTTTTTACTGTGATTTCTCCGTTTTGCAACTCGATCAGTTTTTTAACGATCGTGAGACCTAAGCCTGTACCACCAAATTTTCTTGTCGTATCTGAACTTGCTTGAGTAAAGCTATCAAATATGGTCGCAATGCTCTTTTCCGGAATTCCGATCCCTGAATCTTTGACTTCAAATTGTATGCGTGCTTTATCTGTATGCTTTTGGATTACTCGTGCACTAACTCTGACTTCACCTTTTTCAGTGAACTTGATTGCATTACTTACCAGATTATTGATGATCTGAGAAAGTCGAGTAGGGTCACCACTTATTGTTGCAGGAATTTTCGATTCAATTTCTGATACCAATTGAATTCCCTTTTCATCGGCTTTGGCTTGGAACAATTCAATTGCATGTTTAATTGAATTATTCAAGTTGAATGGCACTTCTTCAAATGTCATTTTACCGGCTTCTATTTTTGAGAAGTCCAAGATGTCATCGATGATCACCATCAAATTATCTGAACACATTTTTATCGAACTCAAGTAGCCACCTTGCTCTTCATTCAATTTTGTGTTCAAAAGAATTCGTGTCAATCCAATAATTCCATTCATTGGAGTACGAATCTCATGACTCATATTGGCAAGAAAATTTTCCTTGATTTTTGCAGTCTCTTCTGCTAATTGTTTTGCATTTTCTAATTGCTCCTGAATACGCTTGTGAACGGTTACGTCTGCTGCAATCCCAATTACTCCAATAATTGCATTTGAATTATCGCGAATTGATGTATAAAATATTACGAAGAATTTATTTTCCCACTCTTCAACAATTTTTACTTCGACTCCTGCTAATGCCTGATTGAAGTACTCTAGTTGTATTGGAATTTCTTTTGAAAATTCTGCGAG
>JANOBV010000047.1:0-5519 GCA_031411835.1 Bacteroidota bacterium
TTTAAAAACCAAACTTAGAATTGAAGGAAGTGAGTTGTCCCAAAATATGGGACAACTGAAAATGCAATCGGAAGATGGAAAATATTACAATACCGATGTAGCCGACACCGAACAAATATTTCGTTTAGTTCAATCAATCCCATCGCCAAATGCCAAAATATTAGCTACAAAAACAAATAAGAAAATAAAAAAATAAAAAAACGGAAGACTTTTTCAGCATCATTAATGACATTTAGCAAAACCATAGAACAGCTTGTTTAGATGCATCCATCATATTGCAATTATTGTTTCTGACTATAAAAAGTCGAAGCATTTCTATACCGAAATTTTAGGGCTAGAAATTGTTGCTGAGCATTTTCGAGAAGAAAGAAATTCATACAAACTTGACCTTGCTGTGAATGGCAATTATCAGATCGAATTGTTTTCTTTCCCTTCACCTCCGCAACGCTTGAGTCGACCGGAAGCAAACGGACTTAGACATATTGCTTTTTCGGTTGATAATATTGAAAAAGCTATTTCAAAATTGAATGAAAATAATGTTTCCATAGAAGAGATAAGAATAGACGAATACACAGGAAAAAGATTTACCTTCTTCTCTGATCCCGATAATTTACCAATAGAAATTTACGAATCGTAATTTTTTGCACTTAACACTAAAAAGAAAACATGAACCTGACTAGCTACATCAACAATTTTCAAACTGAAATAATTCCTTTGCCTTTAATTGATCCGTGGGAACTCACCGAAAAACTTGTAAGTATCATCATTGATGCTTTGCCAACACTTGGAAGTGATTTTAAAATAACGAACAACATTGCCATTCACAAAACCGCAAGAGTGAGTCCCTCCGCTACACTTTACGGACCGATAATAATTTGCGCAGATGCAATGATCGGTGAAAATGCAATGCTACGCAATGGAGTCATCGTCGGAAAAAAAAGTATCATCGGACACAGCTCTGAAATCAAGCAATCGGTCATTTTCAATGAATCTGCTATTGCTCACTTCAACTTTGTTGGAAATAGCATTATTGGACATAATGTAAATATTGAAGCCGGCGTCGTCTTTTGTAATCACTACAATGAAAGGGCTGACAAAAGGATAACAGTTACAGAAAATGGAAAAAGCGAAAAGATAACTTGCGAAAAATTCGGAGCAATGATTGCAGATGGTTCTAAAATCGGGGCGAATAGCGTGCTTTCTCCGGGAACAATTTTACATAACAAAACTGTAATTGGTCGATTGCAATTGGTCGAACAAAATCAGGTGAAATAATTTAACTACCGAATAACTATTACTCCGGTTGATTGTTCACTTACCATGAACGTCCTAATTATTGGTGGCTCCACAGGAATCGGTGAAGCGACAATCAATCTTCTGAGCAAGAATAATATTTCAACCATCAGTATTAACAGAAGTGGCAACACAAATGCTACTACTTCCTTTCAATGTGACATACTGAATGAAGAACTTCCTGTAATTGACGATAAAATTGATGCAATCGTTTACTTTCCCGGAACAATTAACTTGAAACCATTTCGATCCTTAAAGGCAGAAGATTTTAAAAGCGACTGGGAAATTAATTTTCTTGGCGCAGTGAAGGTTCTTCAAAAATATACGCCACTTCTTGCTCAATCAGAGAATGCATCGATAGTGCTTTTTAGTACAGTTGCTGTTCAGACAGGAATGCCTTTTCATGCTTCGATTTCTGCAGCTAAGGGCGCTATTGAAGGATTGACAAGATCTCTTGCTGCTGAATTGGCACCTAAAATAAGAGTGAATTGCATTGCACCTTCATTGACTGAAACACCTTTGGCAAATCGTTTAATTGAAAATGAGATCAAATTAAAATCTGCGGAAGATCGTCACCCGCTAAAAAAAATCGGTAACCCGAATGATCTTGCTTCAATGGTTCATTGGCTAATTAGCGAAAACGCTAAATTTATGACGGGGCAGATTTTGAAGATAGATGGGGGTATTGGAAGTCTGGTTATTGGTCGATGATTTATAGAAGTTTGCTTTCATTTTCAGTTCAGAGGTAAAGGGTCATTGGTTTTAGGTCAAGGGTCAAAGGTCAAGCATAGGTTAACTGCCTGACCTTTGACCCTTGAACTTTGACCTTTTTCGAACCTCGAAACTACATTGCTTTTACCCGAATTAATCCGATTTTCGGCAATAAACCCCGCCCCAAATCGTCCTACATTTTATACATTTGCGCCACTTATGAAACTATTACTATCCTATCTGAAAAGATACAAAAAATACGTCCTTTTAGCATTATTGCTTGCTGTTATCAACCAATGTTTTTCGCTAATGGATCCTGTCATCGCCGGAAAAATGATGGACCGTTTCGGTGTGCATCATGGCGATTATAAAGGCGATTACGGTCGTTTTGCAGGCGATATCCTCTTTTATCTTGCAGCGGCTGTTGGTGTTGCAATGGTATCTAGGATCGCAAAAAACTTCCAAGACTACTTTGTAAATGTAGTTGTTCAGAGAACCGGAGCCGATATGTACAAAGACGGTATTTCGCATTCACTTGAACTTCCTTATCAGGTATTTGAAGATCAAAGAAGTGGGGAAACACTCGGTAAACTTCAAAAAGTTAGAAGCGATTCGGAAAAATTTATTGTTTCTTTCATCAGTCTTGTTTTTCAGATTCTTGTCGGACTTGTCTTCGTGATCACTTATTCATTTACGGTGCATTGGCTGGTAGCGCCCGTATTTTTGATCACTGCTCCACTCCTTGCAGTTATTAGTAGTGCATTGAGTAAGAACATCAAAAAAATCAGTAAAGAAATCCTGAAAGAAACTACTTCACTTGCAGGATCAACTACAGAGTCATTAAGAAATATAGAATTAGTAAAAAGCCTTGGACTTGCAGGACAAGAGATCGACAGACTTAACAATACAACTTCGAAGATCCTAAAACTTGAATTGAAAAAAGTTCGTTTCATTCGAAGTCTTTCATTTATCCAAGGAACAGTTGTTAATCTTCTACGGACACTTTTTATTTTCCTTTTGTATTGGTTAGTTGTTCATGATCAAATTACTCCCGGACAATTATTGACGCTAACTTTCTTTAGCTTCTTTATCTTCGGACCGTTGCAAGAACTTGGCAATGCGATTTCTACTTATAGAGAAGCACAAGCATCGCTTCAGAATTTCGAAGATATTCTCAATACACCTCTTGAACCTCGTCCAGAGAGGCCGGTAAGTATTGGAAGAATTGAAGAACTTAAATTTGACAATGTAACTTTCCGACACATCAACTCAAAACAATTTGCAGTCGATAAAATTAATTTCAAAGTCAAAAAAGGCGAGAGCGTTGCTTTTGTTGGTCCATCCGGTTCAGGTAAGACAACTTTAGTGAAACTTTTAGTTGGACTTTATCTGCCGGAAGAAGGAACAATTTACTACAACAACATTGCAGGAAATTCTATAGAAAAAGATGAGCTGAGAGAACAGATTGGATTAGTAACTCAAGACTCTCAATTGTTCAGTGGTTCTATTCGTGAAAATCTTTTATTCGTGAATCCGAAAGCAACTGATGAAGAATGTCTTGAAGTACTAAAAAAAGCTTCTTGTCAGAGTTTGATGAATAGAGCATCTGATGGACTTGATACTGTAATCGGCGAAGGCGGAGTTAAAGTATCAGGTGGTGAGAAACAACGACTTTCCATTGCAAGAGCATTACTAAGAAATCCAAACTTGCTTGTGTTTGATGAAGCAACATCTGCTCTCGATTCAATTACTGAAGAAGAAATTACAGGAACGATTCGTCATCTATCGGCTCAAAACGAACACATCACAATCATGATTGCTCATCGTTTGAGCACGATCATGCATGCGAACAACATCTTTGTTTTGGAAAAAGGAAACATTGTAGAATCCGGTAGTCACGACGAATTACTTGCTTCTAAAGGACTATACTATGCAATGTGGAGGCAACAAATCGGTGAAAGAAAGCGTACTGATGGTATCGCTGCAAATGGCAATGGTGTTGCCGTTCATGCATAATTTCAAACCGAAAAATGCTTTCAGATTTAAGTCGACAATTACGACAACGCCTGGTACTTCCTTTACCTGGAGCCGAAGCGCATTACAAAATGGCGAATGTCGAACGACGTGTCAATAGTAGCAGATTCAAAATTCCTGATGATGCTCGGAAAGGTGCTGTTCTCATTTTATTGTATGAGGATGAAGGCAAGATTTACTTTCCACTTATTGTAAGACCGGAATACGATGGAGTTCATAGCGGACAGATAGCATTTCCGGGCGGTGGCTTTGAAGAATCGGACGAAACGTTACAACATACTGCTCTCAGAGAAGCACAAGAAGAAATTGGGATTTTCAAAAATGATGTTACGATAATAGGAAGCTTGTCTTCACTCTACATTCCACCAAGCAATTTTCTTGTCCATCCATTTGTGGGAACGTTAAGCTACAAGCCTCACTTTGTACCGGATGAAACAGAAGTTGCCGGTATCATTGAAACTGACCTAGAGTCCGTCATGGACGAAAGTCTGGTCAGCGAAAAGATCATTAAGCTTAGTACTGGTATGGAAATAAACACCCCCTTTTTCAATTTTGAAAACCAAACTGTTTGGGGCGCGACAGCGATGATACTTAGTGAGGTGAAGTCGTTGCTGTATGAGATTGGCTACTAGTGAGTAGTAATTGGTAAGTAGTAATTGGTAAGTAGTAAGTAGCACGGGGTTCGTTACATCGGCCATCATACTATGAAAATTCCGCAGACATTATGGACTTAAGTTGTTTTATTAAAAAATCTCCCGCAGAATACGCAGATGAAGGCGCAGATAAAATCGCAGATTTTTTTAGCACATCAAATTACGCGGTCAATGTGAACTCAAGCTTATGTGTTTAGTACAAAGTTTTCGAGGTCCGGAAATTTGAAAGAAATAAGTAAGTACTTGAAAATCCGCCCACCCTTCATTTTTCATTCTTCATTTTTTCTTCGCTCGAAAGCAATCCGCAAAATGATCATCCACCATCCCAGCCGCCTGCATATACGCATAACAAATAGTTGAACCAACGAACTTAAAACCTCTGGCATAGAGGTCTTTACTCATTTCATCGGACTCTTTAGTTTTGGCAGGAACTTGCGAGTATGCCTTCCATTTGTTCTTAATAACTTTGCCATTTGTGAACTGCCAAATGTATTTATCGAACGAGCCGAACTCTTTTTGAATAGCTAAAAATGCTTTGGCATTGGAAACAGTTGCGACAACTTTTAATCGATTTCTTATAATTCCTATATCCAGCAAAAGCTTCTCGATCTTTGCTTCTTTGTACTTTGAGATTTTTACAACATCAAAATTATCGAATGCTTTTCGAAAATTTTCACGCTTATTAAGAATAGTACTCCAACTTAATCCGGCCTGAAAAGAATCGAGAACGATGTATTCAAAGTGAAGCGCATCGTCGTGAACAGGAGTCCCCCATTCTACATCGTGATATTCC
Organism: Bacteroidota bacterium; assembly: GCA_031411835.1. Taxonomy (GTDB): domain Bacteria; phylum Bacteroidota; class Bacteroidia; order AKYH767-A; family 2013-40CM-41-45; genus JADKIH01. Next base: position 5,485 of record JANOBV010000047.1, read on the forward strand.
ATCATCAATTCAGATGACAAGCACCATGGACAACG
>JANOBV010000048.1:0-1455 GCA_031411835.1 Bacteroidota bacterium
GCATTGTGTTGACCTTTGACCCTTGACCTTTGACCTAATTAAAATTCGAAAATCGAATTACCTCACCACATTAAGCGGCAAAGTCGATTTCAATCCATTACTTTCCATTCTACAGATATAACTACCTGAAGAAAGTTCGGAAATATCGACAATCAATGAATATGTTCCTGTAGATAGATTTTCTGAAATTACATCTTTTACTTTTTTACCAAGCAAATTGTAAATTGAAATCACAGTTTTAGAATTCGCTCCTAGTGCAAATTCAATATGCGTTTGTTTATCTGCCGGATTTGGATAGATCCCTTTCAACTGAGTAACAGTAGATGAAAGATTCAAATTAGAAACCGAAAGAACATTATCATATTTCAATTGAGCTGCCTCAGCTGAAGATTCAAGCATGGTCAAATTTTCTCCTGCAATTAATGCGAATGTAACTTCTACTGAATCACCTGCAGCTAAATTTACACCTGCAGACGACACTACACTCAATACATCATTTCCGGTTGCGGATTGCAATACACCTGCATCTGCTCTTCCTGTCGTCATTGAAGTATATTTTTCTGCATTTGAAAAACCATCTGATAGATCTAATCCGCCATTCGCAGCATAATTATCAATTGCATAATGATTAAAATTACCTGTGTGACTAAGTAATTTAATAGCAGCCCAAGTTCCGCCTGCATCTGTACTCCAAACATATCCCATTCTACGTGTAACATCGGTTGATGCTTTGTTATTATTGAAATCCGGAATGTCCCAATCTGCTGCAAGTCCGGCTGCAAAATTGTTTAATGTCGTTGAACCAATATTCTTGATCGAATATTGAACCATTATATATTTGTTATCCGGTGCAGGTGTCCAAGCGTAAGCGTGATGTGTTATAAGAACATCAATTGGACTAGTTGATGTTATACCATTATCCTGAAATGAACCAGCTGCATCAAATTCAGAAACGATTGCGGGAATTTGGCGTGCAACTGTTACGACCGGAGAAAAATCTTCATCAACTGTTGCAGCATCGCCACGGAAACAATCTGAAACTTGTGTAGCATCTGCTCCAACCATTAATGACATTTCATATAAAATTGTTGGTCCGCCTTGGTAAGTAAAACCCAAACCTTGTAACTGTCCACCTTGATTATAACCAATCAAGCCTTTGCTAGTAATTGAAGTCGCAACGTCGTTAATGTCAATATTGAGATAATCTTCATTGATGATCAACTTGAAAGAAAAATTATCTGTCCACGTTCCATCAGTTAATGTAATTTTCAAAGTCACTTCGGTATTTTGAGGCGTTCCGGCTTTTACGATCAAACGATAAGGAGCTGAATAATTTGAAATCGTATCATTCGTATTCAACACACCAACAGAATAACTGCTAGTCAACACTTGCAAATATGCAGTTGAAGGAGTCGTCAATGAGCAAGTTAGATTTGCAGTAGGACGAAGTAAATT
>JANOBV010000049.1:0-7906 GCA_031411835.1 Bacteroidota bacterium
AGAACATCCTGATAAATCGTATGAAACACTTGACAAAATGGTTGAGCATGTTTCGGGATTGTTGCGTGCATTGCAACTCCCATTCAGAATTCTTCGTTTGTGTGGTGGCGATATGAGTTTCGCAAGTGCATTGACATACGATTTCGAAGTGTATTCTGCCGCGCAGAAAAAATGGTTGGAAGTAAGTTCAGTTTCTAATTTTGAAACTTTCCAAGCCAATAGAATGAAATTGCGTTTCCGTCAAGGAACAGAAAAACCACAAATTGCGCATACATTGAATGGGAGCGCTCTTGCATTGCCAAGAATTGTTGCTGCATTATTAGAAAATAATCAGACGCCCGATGGCGTTATAATGCCCGATGCCATCCGTTCATATACGGGCTTCGATAAAATCAATTGAAAAAAGAAAACCATATTTTCAAAACAGGAAAAGCAGTAGGATCAATTTTGACCTTACTGCTTTTCTTTGCTTTCAACTCATTCGGACAAATTGGTCAGGATCGTCAGTTGGCTGATCAATATTTTAATAACGCCGAATACGAAAAGGCTGCGCAGTTGTATGATAAACTGATGGACAAAGATCCGTTTGGGACTTATCCTCAGTACTACCGTTGTTTACTTGCCATGAAAGATTTTAGCACAGTTGAAAAGCTTGCGAAGAAAATGGTGAAGAAGCAAGAAACGAATTTATCTTTCTTGGTTGACCTTGGTTTTGTTTATGTTCAAATGAATCAGCCTGACAAAGCAAAAGTGCAATATGAAAAGGCAATTAAATCGTTGACACCTGATCAAAATCAAATCATTGTTCTTGCCAATTCTTTTTTGAATAAGCAAGAAACTGATTATGCTTTGCAAACATATCTCGAAGGAAGAAAGATGATGCGTGAGATCTATGGTTTCTATTTTGAAACTGCAGAAGTGTATTATCAAAAAGGAAATTATGCCGGAATGATTGAAGAATATCTTGATGCAGTAGCTGATAATTCATTGATGCAACAAGGTGTGTTGAACATGTTGCAAGCTCGAATTGGTTTCGATCCTGAGAATAACAAAGGCGATTTGTTACGTACGGCTCTTCTTCGTAGAATTCAAAAAACTCCTGAGAAAACAGAATTCCCCGAAATGCTTATTTGGTATTTCATTCAGCAAAAAGATTTTGATTCAGCTTTTATTCAAGCCAAAGCAATTGATAAAAGAAATAAAGAAGATGGAAGCAGAGTTCTTTCTATCGGTTCAATGGCTGCATCAAATATGAATTATGATGCTGCTATAAAATGCTATCAGTATGTAGTTGAAAAAGGAAAAGACAATAACAATTACATTCCTGCGAGAATGGAATTGTTGAATACATACAACAAAAAAATTACGGAAGAAAATATTTATACGAAAGCAGATCTTTTAAAACTTGAAAGCGATTACGAAACTACTTTAGCAGAATTAGGAAGATCGGGAAGAACAGCAGGATTGGTAAAAGGACTTGCTCACTTGCGCGCTTTTTATTTGGATAAGATCGACACTGCAATGACTGACTTAGAAGAAGCAATTGACTATCCCAATATTCCGGCACAGACGAAGGCAGATTGTAAATTGGAATTAGGCGATATTTATTTGTTTAGCGGAAATGTTTGGGATTCAGATTTGCTCTATGCGCAAGTCGATAAAGATTTCAAACATGATGCGCTTGGACAAGAAGCAAAGTTCCGTGGCGCACGACTTGATTATTTCCGTGGCGATTTTCTTTGGGCGCAAGCGCAATTGGATGTTTTAAAGTCTGCTACTTCACAACTAATAGCAAATGATGCACTTTCGTTGTCATTGCTGATCAGCGATAACATGGGACTCGATTCTACCACAGATGCCTTGATGCTTTATGCTCGCGCAGATCTGTTGAGTTATAGAAATAGGAATGATGAAGCATTGGTGATCCTAGATTCACTTCACATTTTATATCCTACGCATTCATTAGTGGATGATGCATGGTATAAAGAAGCACAAATTATGGATATGAAAAGAAATTATGTTGCTGAAGATTCTCTTTACGGGAAAATTCTTGCATACGATAGCGCAAGTGTAATTGCAGATGATGCATTGTATCAACGTGCAATGCTCCATGAAACAAAACTAAACGACAAGTCTAAAGCACTAGAATTATATCAAGATCTAATTGTAAAATATCCCGGCAGTGTCTTCGTAGTTGAGTCTAGGAAGAAATATCGGGCACTTCGTGGAGATGTAATAAATTAACTAATTACTAAAAATCTGCGCCTTAATCTGCGTATTTATCTGCGCCTTCATCAGCGGGATCAGCGGGAAATTTTTAACACAGAGATCACAAAGAAAAAAAATAGAGAGCGCAAGAGGCTATAAAGTAAACAAATACTTCCCACTTACTACTCACCATTCAATGATACTATACAACGTAACAACTAATGTCGAAGCCACAGTCCACGAAGAATGGCTCCAATGGATGCTCAACTCACACATTCCCGATGTCATGACAACAGGAATGTTTTTGGAATTTCATATTCTTAAAGTGATCAGTGATGATGAATCGGGTGGACATACATACTCAGTTCAGTATTTGTGTGCAAGCATGGAAAAGTATCAGCAGTATGAAGATATTTATGCGCCCGCTTTGAGGGCGGATTTCATTGCTCGATATAAGGATAAGAGTGTTTCATTTCGAACGTTGTTGGAGGTGATTAAATAGCCTTTAATTTTGCCTGATATATCTTCCGGAAAATGTTTTATTTTCAGTTGAAACTACTATCGTATAGATTCCATTGGAAAGGTCTGACAAGGAAATTTGATATCCCTCATTCAAGTGTGAATTTTCTTCTTTAGAATTCCAAACTGTTATTCCAAGAGTGTTTATTATTCTGATTCTTGAAATACCACCGATTGAATTTTCTAATTTTATATTGATTTGATCTGTTCCAGGATTAGGATAAATAGACAGAGTATTATTTTTAATTTTTTCAGAATAATTCCCAAGAATCAATTGATTATATTTTACTAAAAACCCGTCATCATCTCCTTGTGAAGCAGAGCTAATACCCGCTATCGAATCAAACACACTTGTACCTTGAAAGTAGCCTGCAGCGTATAGTGTTCCCTGTGAATTTACTTTTATTGTTCTTATAGCCTTTAAGGAACCTCCTGTATAACTTGAAAAATTTAGAAAAGTATTATTTGAATCGAGAATCTGTAAATAAGCAGGGTGAGAATTTGTTGTGACCATAAAAGTATCTGGTCCGGGATCAAAGTCAACGTTACAATCCAGAACCCCTGTAAAATATTGGCGATTGTTTTGATCTATTTCAATATCATAACTGTAAATAAATCCACTTGGATTATCCAGAATCTGACTCCATTCAAATTCTCCTATCGGACTAAATTTTAAAAAGAATGAAGACTGCACAGCATTAACAGATGTAAGGCAGGTATCATCGAAATTGTCGCTCATACACAAAGAGCCAAATGCGAACAATGAGTAATAAATATTTCCTGAATGATCAGAGGCTACATCTGAAATATTAGTACCGGGTGTATTATTACCGATTGTTTTTGCCCAAATAAAATTTCCCAATGAATCGTATTTGGCGAAGAATCTATTGTAATTGTTTGGGGGAGAAAGTAGAAATGTGTCCGGCCCGGGATCAAAGTCAGTCGGATATTGAATAGAACCTCCAATTATTATATTGCTCTCATCATCAATAATGATGTGCGATATCCCTGTATAAAGTGCTATAAATTGCGTTGAAACAATCTGCAATGATGTGTCCAATTCATAGATATATGGTCCTTCACCAAATAATACGTTGCCGTTTTTTTTAATTGTAAAAGCTCTGGTAAAGGATGAAATGCTACCAAATAATGAATAGACGCTGTTGAAATTTCCGGCGGAGTCCAATTTGAGAATAAATTTACCAAGAGTATTATACAAATTCAAGGTGTCAGCACCCGGATTAATATCAACCGAGTCTCGAAAATCTCCTGATAAAAAGATGTTGCCGTTATGATCAACTTCAACCTTTCCAGGATTCTCATACCCGGACTCTCCAATTGTTTTTAGCCAAATCAAGTTTCCGTCTGAAGTTAGTTTTTCAATAAAGATATTATTGATGGCATTTGTAGGAGGATTCAGAGTATCGGGACCCGGATCTAAATCTATTGATTGGCTATAAAATCCTAATAATATTATATTGTCATCAGAGTCTATCGCCATATCTACAACTCGATCGATAGAATTTCCATTAAAGGCCTTAACCCATTCAACGGATTGACCAAAGGAGAATTTAAGACTAGCAACAAGAAACAAAATCTGTATTAATATTTTCATTATAATGATAAAAGGGTTTAATCCAAAGATAATTATTTATACTCTGAAGTCACGAAATAGTAGGGGAATATTCGTATTTTTGGCCATACCACATCCCCCAATGAAACAAACTTCTTCCGGTGTCAGAGCCAAGAAAAATCTCGGACAGCATTTTCTAAAAGATCCTGCCATCGCTGAACGCATCGTCGGGTTTTTAGGAGATAGCAAAGCGTACACAGATATTCTTGAGATCGGTCCGGGAATGGGGATCTTGACTGATTTTCTTTTCGAGAAGAAAGGTTATAGAACACGCATCGTTGATCTCGATGAGGAATCAATTACATATTTGAACAATAGATTTCCATTGCGTCAGCAGGATATTATTCATGCCGATTTTTTGCGGATGAATTTTGATGAATTCTTCAAAGGGCAATTTGCCATCATTGGTAATTTTCCGTACAATATTTCATCGCAGATCTTATTCAAAGTGCTCGATGATAGAGAAAGAATTCCGGAAGTTGTTGGAATGTTTCAGAAGGAAGTGGCCATGCGAATAGCTGGCGATCCGGGCAGTAAAGAGTATGGAATACTAAGTGTATTCATGCAAGCCTATTTCGATGTAAATATTGTTTTGCAATTGAATGAAAATGATTTTCAGCCACCACCGAAAGTGAAATCGACTGTCTTGCATTTTTTACGTAAGGAAAATTTCGAGTTAGGTTGCGATGAAAAAGAATTCAGAAAGACGGTGAAGATGGCTTTCAATCAGCGACGTAAAACTTTGAGAAATGCAATGGGCGCTATGATTGCGAAAGATGTAGAGATACCTTTTTCAGGTTTGCGGGCAGAAGCATTGAGCTGGCAAAAATTCGTTGAGCTTACAAACTTTATCATCGAACATCGTAAATCCGAAAGTTAATTTTGAAAATTCTATTTGTAGATATTGCTCATCCACTTCTTTGGGAATCTATGATTGCCGACGGACATGAATGTATAGAAGCATATACACTATCGCGAGAGGAGATCATTTCTCATATGTCGACAACACATGGAATAATGATCCGCAGTAGAATTACAATCGACAAAGATTTTCTCGATAAATCACCGGTATTGAAATTTATTGCAAGGGCAGGAGCAGGAATGGAAAGTATCGATGTTGAATATGCAAAACAAAAAGGAGTTGCTTGTTTGAATTCACCTGAAGGTAATCGCAATGCAGTTGGCGAACATGCGCTGGGAATGTTGTTGTCGCTTTTTAATAATTTGAATCGTGCCGACAGACAAATCAGAGCAGGGGAGTGGGTCCGTGAAAAAAACCGCGGGCATGAACTCGAAGGAAAGACTGTCGGAATAATCGGATATGGAAACATGGGTTCTGCATTTGCGGAAAAGCTGAAAGGCTTCAATTGTAAAATTCTTGCATACGATAAATACAAAACGAATTTCGATAACGAATTTGTAATTGAATCTTCATTGGATGAAATAAAAAATAATGCAGATGTATTAAGTTTACACATTCCTCTAACTGGTGAAACTACTTTTTTAGTCGATGAGCAATTCATCAATTCATTTGCAAAGCCTTTTTATCTCATCAATACAGCTCGCGGAAAATGTGTTTTCATTCATGATCTTGTAAGCGGATTGAAAAGCGGAAAGGTTATTGGTGCTTGTCTGGATGTTTATGAATATGAGGACACGTCTTTTGAAAAATTCAGTATCGAATCAGCCGGACTGTTGAGCAATCCTGATTGGAAATATCTAACTTCTTCTGATCAAGTTATTTTGAGTCCGCATATTGCGGGATGGACGGTGGAGTCGTTGAGGAAGATTGCTGAGGTTTTAGTTTCTAAGATTAGAATGCTGGATTGAAAATCGAGGACACGGGTGTTTAGGATTGTAAATCCTGAACTACTGAACACCTGAATTATGACATTAGATTGATAAATTGTTTTGGTAAATATCTTTAATTCGAATTGACTTTTAAATTCTACCCATGAAAATAGCTACTATAATTCAATTTGTTTTATTGTTGTCAATTACAAAAGTAAATGCGCAAATTACTTTTGTAAAAAAATATGAAATTCCCTTAGCTTTAAGTGGCGGTGTCTCAATAGTAGAAGATGTTTCAGGGGGATACTTATTCAATGGCAATTCGTATGATTTGCTCGCTAATATGACCTATTCATATTTGACGAAATGTGATCCATTAGGAAATGTAAGCTGGGTAAAATATTTTGACCCGTTAATTTATAATACATCGATAAAAAGATTTTCTAATGGTGACCTTTTGTGTGGCGGTGGACAATCTATTATGAGATTAGATAATTCCGGAAATACTATCTGGGCAAAGCAAATTTTAGGAATTAGTGTATTGCCAGAAGATGGAATTATTATTACTTCGGATGATGGGATAGCAATTAGTTCATATTTACAAAATCAGGGAAATTATTCTTTGAGAATAATCAAATTGGATTCGTCAGGTAATGTAATTTGGTCTAAGGAAACTCCGGTAAATTCGAATTCTCTTAATTCAAACAAAATCATTGAAACAGATGATGGAGGATTGTTAACTGTTTTTGATGAATATCTTCCAAATTTGAATTCGCAAATATTCATTATTAGAATGGACAGTATAGGAAATATGACTTGGTCGAAATCATTTGGCTTTACCGATGGTGATCATGTTTCAGATGTTTTGCAAAGCATTGATGGGAATTTTCTTTTTATTGGAAATACAAATAGTGTAACTAGTTCATTTAAGATTGATAGCACAGGTTCTCTTATGTGGTCAAAAGCATACGGAGCAAATTCTATTGGATTCGAAAAAGTTTTGCAAAATGCTAATGGGAATTTGATAATTGCGGGGAGTATTGCTGATACACTTTACAACGACTTTTTAGTAATGGAAACTAATGCCAATGGAGATATTTTGAACCCATATTCATACTCGGCAGTTTTTAGTGGAACACTTAATGATATTTTCCCTACTAATGATTTGGGATATATCGCAATTTGTAATGATGGTATATTAAGTCCGGCTGACCCTAATAGTTCAATTAATACGATCGAATTGATTAAAATGGATTCGTTATTGGAAACTGCTTGTAACTTTCAACCTATAAATATTGCTGTCGCAAATCAGTCGTTAAATCCGCACCTTGGTACCTACTTAGTTCCGGGAAGTATTACGTCAAATTCAATAGTTGTAAATCAGTACCCTTATCAGATGAATACAGTAATGGTTTGTAAATCGATTGATGTGAATGAATTATTAATTGATAATCTCATTGATCTTTATCCGAATCCATCTACAAACAATTTGAATATTGAATTCAATTTCGGACTAATCCAGAGAATAGAAATTACTGATCTTTCAGGAAAACTAGTAAAAACTCTTTCGTGCAATAATTCAAAATTAGAAATCGATATTTCAAATTTATCTTCAGGAATTTATTTTCTAAATGGCATCAGCGACCAGCGGGTTTTCAGGAAGAAGTTTGTGAAAAATTGAAAAAATCTGCGCTAAATCTGCGAGATCTGTGGGAAAAAATGTTGCGGTAAATACTTTCCCGCAGATCTCGCAAA
>JANOBV010000050.1:0-12358 GCA_031411835.1 Bacteroidota bacterium
CAGACATTTCTGAAGTAGAGCAAATAATTCCGGCTGCACCCATGTCTTGCATTCCTATAACAGCGCCCGTTTTTATAACTTCAAGTGATGCTTCTAATAAAAGCTTTTCTGTGAATGGATCACCAACTTGAACCGAAGGAAGATCTTCCGCTGAATCCTCGTGAAGATCACCACTTGCAAATGTTGCTCCATGGATTCCATCTTTACCTGTTGCAGAACCGACAATGAATACAGGATTTCCAATTCCATATGAAGTAGCAGAAACTGTTTTTCCTTCTTCTACTATTCCGGCCGACATTGCATTAACAAGCGGATTGACGTTATAACATTCGTCAAAAAATAATTCGCCACCAACTGTTGGAACACCAAAAGCATTTCCGTAATCGCCAATGCCTTTTACTACTCCACGCAACAACCATTTTGTCTTTTCCAATTCAGGATTTCCAAAACGAAGCGAGTTAAGTTGAGCGATCGGACGAGCGCCCATGGTAAAGATGTCACGATTGATTCCGCCAACTCCTGTTGCTGCGCCTTGGTAGGGTTCAATTGCAGAAGGATGATTGTGTGATTCTATTTTGAAGCAACAAGCCAACCCATCACCTATAGAAACTAATCCGGCATTCTCAGCACCGGCAGCAGCCAACATATGAGGGCCGTCTTTCGGCAATGTTTTCAACCAGACAATTGAATTTTTGTATGAACAATGCTCACTCCACATAACACTATAAATACTTAGTTCTGTAAAATTTGGAGTGCGACCGAGAAACTCTTTTATCTTCTCAAATTCTTCCGGCAAAAGTCCTAATTCCTTAGCAGAATCAACGGTTACAGCTTGTTCAAGTACGTCTGACATGATTGTTTTTTTGATAATTGCAAAGGTATGATTCTTTTTTTGAAGTCTTCGTTCGAAATTTGTTTAAGGTTTAATGTTTAAAGTTTCGAACTTCGAAAGGCAATAGTTGAGTGATATTCAATGTGTCTAAAGCAACATTTTTATGAAAATATTAGTAGTTCAATTTGAGCGAAATAGCTAATCGCACGTTAGATTTGTAACGAAATCCACTCACTACTTACCACTTACTACTCACTAAATTTTATTAAACAAAAAAAAAGCTCTTTCTTTCAAGTAAAATAACCCAATCCCTGAATGCACATATTGTTGACTTGTGCTTACGTTGCTGTCTTTGTTTATATCATTCGAAAATGGAGCTTTTTCAAATCGGATGGTATTCCGGTTGCTTGGCTTACCTATCTGTTTTTGTTTAAAATTGTCGCCGGTGTTATTTTAGGATTTATCTATACCTATCATTATACTGATACAAAAACAACTGATACTTTCAAGTTCTTTAATGACAGCACTGTTTTGTTTCAAGCAATTTGGTCGCATCCTTATGATTATTTCAGGATGTTAACAGGCTTCGATGCCGATGCTTCTGAACTTCGAGTATATTATTTAAGAATGGATGCCTGGCTAAATACCAATCTTCTGTTCAATGACAACAGAACAATTATTCGTTTGAATGCTATCTTTCATCTGTTTTCATTAGGCTATTATTACATTCATGTGGTCTTCCTTAACTTTCTGTCTTTCATAGGATTGTTCTGTTTATTTAAAGTATTTGAAAAGGAATGCCCGGAGCGAAAAAAGGAACTTTTACTGTTTACATTTTTATTGCCTTCCACTTTATTTTGGGGCTCAGGATTGTTGAAAGATGGATTGTTGATCTTCGGACTTGGAGTTTTCATCTATCATTTTTATAATTATCTGAAAAGCCCAAATCCGAGCAAGCACTTGATTCCTTTGCTTCTTTCTGTTGGATTACTGAGCATCACAAAATTCTACATAATCATTTTAATGGCGCCCGGCTTGATCACTTGGTGGTTGACCACAAGATTTAAATTGAAGCGACCATCCATTTATATTTTTTCAGCATATCTCATTTTCTTTGCCTGCGCCTTTAATTTTTACCGGATCTTACCTGAATACAATTTGACTGCCATCTTATATTGGAAGCAGTTCAACTTCTACGGATTTGCCGCTTCTGTTGAAAGCAAAAGTCTGATTGAAATTCCGCGTTTAGGGCTTGACACATGGAGTATTCTAAAAAATGTTCCTCAAGCATTTTTAACGACATATCTGCGTCCATTTTTCAATGACGTCAAAGGAAATCCGCTTGTTCTGTTATCTGTTTTAGAAAATTGCATTATCTATATTGTTACAATTATTGCATTTCTTAATTTCAGAAAACCAATTCAAAATGATAAAGGATTTTTATGGATCGCTATAATTTTCATTTTGACATTATTCATACTCATAGGACTTACAACGCCTGTCTTAGGAGCAATTGTGAGGTATAAAATTCCTGCACTCCCATTTTTAGGTTTTGTGATGGTTTCGATTTCGAAAAAATCTAAAATTATCACTATTATTGACAATAGAATTTCATCGATTAAATAATACACATGAATTTATTCAGGAAAAAATCTGTTGCAAAGATAATGGAGCAATCTGCCGCCGGAGAAAGTGAACATGGATCTTCTTTATCGAAGCATCTCGGTGTACGCGATCTAACTGCACTTGGTATTGCCGCTATCGTCGGTGCCGGAATCTTTAGTACAATTGGAAATGCAAGTGCATCCGGCGGACCGGGAGTAGTTCTACTTTTCATCTTTACAGCAGTAGCCTGCGGATTCGCAGCATTTGCTTATGCAGAATTTGCATCGATGGTTCCTGTTTCAGGAAGTGCATACACTTACAGCTATGTCGCATTCGGCGAATTGATCGCATGGATCATTGGTTGGGCATTGATCATGGAATATGCGATTGGGAATATTACGGTTGCCATATCGTGGTCAGATTATTTCACCGGACTTTTATCGAGTATGAATATAAATCTGCCGGAATGGATGACGATGGATTTTCTGACCGCTAATAAAGGACATCATGTTGCCGAAGCATTGATGGCAAGTGGGAAGTCGTTTGAAAATTTGGACGCACCAATTAAAGATGCATTCTTAGCTTGGCAAAATTCGCCGACATTCTTAGGATTGCATATTGTAGCTGATCTACCGGCTCTTCTTATCATCGTGTTGATTACAATGCTTGTCTATCGCGGAATGAAAGAATCGAGGAATGCCGGCAATACAATGGTGATCATAAAAATTTTAGTTGTGTTAATGGTGATTGCAATTGGTTCATTCTATGTCAACACTGATAATTGGCATCCGTTTCTTCCGAATGGAATTGGCGGAGTTTTAAAAGGTGTGTCTGCTGTGTTCTTTGCTTACATTGGCTTCGATGCTATTAGTACAACTGCAGAAGAATGTCGAAATCCACAGCGCGATTTGCCAAGAGGAATGATGTGGGCAATTATCATTTGTACAATTCTCTATGTCACAATTGCATTAGTGCTTACAGGAATGGTTAATTACAAAGAACTAGCAGTTGGCGATCCTTTGGCATTTGTATTTGAACGATTGAATATGAAATGGATCTCTGCCGTAATTGGTGTGAGTGCAATCGTTGCAATGGCAAGTGTGCTTCTCGTTTTCCAATTGGGACAACCACGGATATGGATGAGCATGAGTCGTGATGGATTATTGCCGAAAAAATTCTCTAAGATCCATCCGAAATATAAGACACCTTCTTTTGCTACAATCGTAACAGGATTTGTTGTTGCTATTCCTGCCCTATTCATGAATCTGACATGGGTAACAGATCTGTGTAGCATTGGAACCTTGTTCGCATTCGTACTTGTATGCGCCGGTGTACTTCGTCTCGACATGACAAAAGATGCACCGCGAGGAAAATTCAAGACGCCATATTTGAATTCGAAATTTATTTTTCCGTTGATGATTTTAGTGGGAATTTTTCTTTCGATGAAATATAACAAAGAAAGCACACTCGGATTTTTCCAAAACAATCCGGTTACGGGTGGTGTTGATGATCTGATGACACGACTTACACCATCAGAAGCAAGTATGATCCGCCAACAAATGTTGGAAACGAATTCAGAAAAATTCATTGCTTCCGCTTCTGAACTGGATACTTATTTGAAATCGTTGGATGCAGAAACTTATCAAGCAACATTAAGCGCCCTACCCATTCCCGATGAAAAGAAATTCGATACCGGCTGGGATGTTTTCAAACACAAGATCCCGACATGGATCTTTTTGATCAGTTGTCTTTATCTTGCTTACCTCGCCTTCAAACATAATCTTTCTTTAATTCCTGTTCTCGGACTAATAAGTTGCTTATACATGATGAGCGAACTCGGAATCAAAAACTGGATTGGATTTACGATCTGGTTGGTTGTGGGGTTGGTGATTTATTTTGGGTTTAGTTATGGGAATAGTAAGTTGAATATTGGTAAGTAGTAAGTGGTAAGTAGTAATTAGCAAAGTTTACTAATTCAATTCACTTACTTTAATCGAAAAGATAAAAAGAAAATAACTAAGAAAAATCTCAAACTCAAGTACCAACCCTCCATTTATCACTTACCAATTTGAAAAGAAGGAAGAAATCCAAATTAAAGTATCCTTTACTACTTACCACTCACCACTTACTACTCACCAAAAAGAAATGAAAACAATATTAATCACCGGCGCCACCTCAGGATTTGGAAAAGCGATCGCATATAAATTTGCTCAGCATGGATATCAGTTGATCTTGAATGGTCGGCGGGAAGAAAGACTACGTTCAATTGAGACAGAATTGAAAGAACAATTCGGTGCAAAGGTCGTGACGTTGGCATTTGATGTAAGCGATAAAGAAGCTGCGAAGAATGCATTACAATCATTGCCACATGATTTTAAGAAGATCGATGTGTTGGTGAATAATGCAGGACTCGCTGCCGGACTTTCAACTATACAAGAAGGCAATACAGACGACTGGGACTTGATGATCGATACGAATGTGAAAGGTTTGCTTTATGTATCACGACTCATCATGCCATTGATGATAGCAAATGGAAGCGGTCACATCATCAACATTAGTTCAATTGCCGGAAAAGAAGTGTATCCGAAAGGCAATGTGTATTGTGCAACAAAATTTGCTGTCGATGCCATTACAAAAAGTATGCGCATCGACATGCTCGAACATGGAATCAAAGTAACATCAATCGATCCCGGCGCAGCAGAAACAGAATTCTCACTCGTCCGTTTTCATGGCGATGCTGAAAGAGCATCTCAAACCTACAAAGGTTACGAACCATTAAGAGGCGAAGACATTGCAGACATTGCATTCTTTGCAGCTACTCGTCCGGCACATGTGGTGTTGAATGATATTGTGGTGACTTGTGTGGCGCAGGCGAATACGCAGAATTTTTTTAAGAAGTAGATTTTATTTCACAAAAACCTTAGCAGTCTTACTCGAACTCTCATTCTGCAATTGTGACGGGTTAGGAAATATAGTTAGTGAATTTTCAATTATTAGAGATGCTAAAAAAATCGAAATATTTTATACTTTAGATACGTGGTTCACCAGAGGGATATTTAATAATCAGAAAACTGAAAAAGCTAAAACCAATAATTAGTAAATGATTTTTTTAAAATTACCCATAGAAACTACTTTTAGTCCATTCCAATTTGAAAAGGGAAAGGCAAATTGATTGAAACCAGTATGTGCAACAACTGATTTTTGAATTTTTTCTTTTCCTAATATATCAAAAATATATAAATCCATATTACAACTTTTTGTACTGAAAAAATTAATGAATACAATTCCCTCTTTAATGTATGCATTAAAAGAATCATTTTTAGTTTCCATAGCCGCTATGGTATTGCCTGAGTCAGTTAATTTGGCAAGCCAAATATCTTTACTGCCGTGGTTAAAAACAATGTCGTCATTGCTTGATTGTGATTCTGCAGCCAAAATAAAATTATTAGCATCTAATTGCAAAATTGAAGTACCAATATCATCTAACGAACCTCCCAATGATTTACCCCATTTAAGCGAACCCATACTATCTATTTCAGCTGCCCAAATGTCACTTACTCCGTGGGTACCTTGCACATAAAGACTATCATTACTGTCAGAATCCCCCGTAAAAAGCAATCCTTTTTCATTGGTTAATTTTGCATCATAAGAACGATCGATACCATTACCTCCATAACATTTCTGCCAAATGATGTCACCATTTATGTTAGCTTTAAAAATCCAGATGTCATAATATGCAGTAAAATTTGTTACATCTCCATCATTTGAGCTAGTCGTTCCAATGACATAATAACCACCATCAAGAGTCGAAATTATTTTACAAGGTTGATCAATATTAGAACCTCCATAACAGCGATTCGTCAGTATTGAACCAGTCTTTGATAATTTAAAGATACCAATATCTGTACTTCCATGATAATTTATAAAACTAGATTGAGTCGCCCCAGCAATTACATAATTAGAATCTGGTAATTCTATACATGAAACCCCTGCATCAAATTGCCCTGTTCCCAAACATTTTTGCCACAAAATATTTCCAGACGAATCTAGTTTAACTACCCAATAATCTTCGCCGTTATGATAACCTGTTATGTCACCATCATTACTAGAAACATCTCCGACTAGTAAATAGCCTCCATCAGATGTAACAATAACATCTTTTAAATGATCTGAATCAGTCCCTCCCAAACATCTTTGCCAAATGATGTTCATTGATGAATCCACTTTAAAAATCCAAAAATCATTCGTTCCAGCAGCTGGGTTGGGAGGCCATGGATGGTTACCAACAACATCTCCATCGACAGAACCTGCAGTTCCACATAGAATAAAACCCATATCAGAAGTTTGGAAAATTTTTAATCCAGATTCACCTGACGACCCACCAAAACTTTTGTCCCATATTTTATTTCCAGTGCTATCGGTTTTGATCAGCCAAAGGTTTGGTGATGCAGGTGCACCAAAGTGAAATGTAATGTCTCCGTCAACTGACGCCTCACGACCTATGACATAGTATCCAGAACCATATTGATCTTTAATTACTGAACTTGGAATATCCATACCACTTCCGCCCAAAGAATTGCTCCATTGAAGAGTAATATTTTGGGCCTCGGTTCTGAAAAAGCTCAAAACAATTAAAAATAGAATTATTAAATTATTCATGTCACAATTTAATGAATTTATAGTAAGAAGTATTATTAGCTCTTAGAAAATAGGTTCCAGGCCTCAAGTTTTGAATGTCAATTATCACTTCCTCAGACGAACATCTTTTGTAGTATACTTTATTTCCAAAGAGATTAATAATTTCTAAATCAGTTGCATCTTTCATATTTGAAACTTTTAATAAATCACTTGCAGGAACTGGGCTTAATATTAATGGCTGATTACTTTCTGTTTTTTGGGCCACTCTGATCGGCTTAATGTTCAACTGATTTATAAATGTAATTAAATATATTTCTACAACAAAACTGCCGTTGAAAATTGCAATCTGTACGAAGATAGGCGGAATGTTGAGCGGAAATTTACGACACACTTTCAGATTAGTAACTTGTCAAGCGACATTCCTGCCGGGATATAAGGAACACAATTTGTTAGAAAGCAAATGAAATCAGCACTATTCCGAAAATTTTTTCATGGTAATTAATTTTTTCTTAAGATTGCCTGACTATTCAGTTGAATTATTAATGTAATTAAATTAATATCTGAATCAAACCTAATCGTAGAAATATCCAAACCGTCAATCTCTAGACGATGTTGAATATGTTATGTATTTGCAAATTTCCATACATAAGAATGAATGAAACAATAATTATCATAAATCTTTCGGGTTTCGGAACCTTATAATCTATTATTTAACCCAAAACTAATTTCGAATTTCAACTTTTTTGCACATATTGCACTTTAGAATATGTCGAAATTTAAGAACTCTTTTCTGCTCTCGGGCGTGGCTGCACTTTCAGGTGTGTTGTTGTGGTTGGCGTGGCCTGATCATGGGTTTACTCCTTTAATCTTTGTTGCATTTGTCCCGTTATTATTTTGCGAACATTTTTATGCGCGCGATAAATCAAAGAATAACGGTCGAAAAATATTTGGCAAATTCTATATTGGAATGTTGCTGTGGAATATCCTTACAACCTGGTGGATCTACTTCTCCAGCGATGTTGGAAGTTTTGTTGCCATTGGACTCAACAGTTTTTTCATGGCAATTATCTGGTATCTTTTCTATCGTGTTAAGAAAAGTCAGGGACCGGCTATTGGATACTCTTCACTTGTCTTATTCTGGATTGCTTTCGAATATCTTCACCTCAATTGGGAAATCACATGGCCGTGGCTAACACTTGGAAATGTTTTTGCCACTCATCCGGAATGGATCCAGTGGTATGAATACACTGGCGCTCTTGGCGGATCGTTTTGGGTATTGCTGATCAACTTACTTGTATTCCAATTGCTGAAAAATTTCTGGTATCGAGATCTGTTACTTCGCTTAAGAAAGATCAACATTCTTCTGCTTTCATTCCTGATCTTTATACTACTTGCCGGACCAACGATATTTTCATTGTACAAATATTATGATTATGTCGACAAAGGAATTGAAACAGAAGTCGCAGTTGTACAACCGAATATTGATCCGTATAATGAAAAGTTCAGCGGAACAGGTGCCGATCAACTAAATAAAATTCTTCGCCTCTCTTCTACTGTCATTGATACGAGTACTGAATATTTACTCGCTCCCGAAACTGCCATGCCTGATGGGATTTGGGAAGATAGAGTTGAAAGTGATAAATCGGTTCAGACATTACGAAAATACATCGATGCATATCCGAAATTGAATGTCATAATCGGACTAACTTCTTTCAAAGAGTACAACGATTCAACAAAGAAAACTATCACCGCGAGAAAGCGAAATGGCAGTGAAAATTATTTCGATGTCTTCAATGCTGCCATGTTAATTGGTGATGCTTTGCCTATACAGATCTATCACAAAAGTAAGTTGGTTCCCGGTGTAGAAAAAATGCCTTATCCAATGATCTTTGGATTTCTTGAAAAATATTCCATCGAATTAGGAGGAACATCAGGAAGCTTGGGAACTCAACAGTACAGAACAAATTTCACGGCAATAGACGGAAGTAAGATTGCTCCTGCAATATGTTATGAATCGATCTACGGTGATTTCATGAGTGGATACTTACGCGACAGCGGACAGTTCATTGCTGTGATCACGAATGATGGCTGGTGGCAAAACACTCCCGGCTATCGTCAGCATATGAACTATTCTCGCATACTTGCACTTGAGTTCAGAAAAAATGTTGCACGCTCTGCGAATACAGGGATCAGTTGTTTTATCAATCAACGTGGCGATGTTTTGCAACAAACAAAATGGTGGGAAGAAGATGCTCTGCATGGCAAGATCTACAGAAATCAGATCATTACTTTCTATGCGCGACATGGTGATTATATTGGGTTTATTTGTGCGTTCTTGACGTGTTCGATTTTGCTTTATTTTGGGTTTAAGAGGATACTGCATCTTTTTTAAGTGAAAAAATTTCCCGCTGATCTCGCAGATGAAGGCGCAGATAAAATCGCAGATTAAGGCGCAGATTGTGATAATTAAAAGTTCTACTTTAAATTTCGGGAGATTAATACGAAATCGACTTGATTGAATTTATAATTGAAATGATGAAATCTGCGACCTTATCTGCGCCTTCATCTGCGCTAATCTGCGGGAGAAAAACACCATAAAATCTACTCAAAAAACAACTTCCATTTTCCCCTCAAACTTTCTAACTTCGCCCTTCAAATTTATCCTGCTTTTGGATAAATAAATTTTATTTAGGAATCTATGTCTTCTTACGATGTTACTATAATCGGCTCCGGACCAGGAGGTTATGTTGCTGCTATTCGATGTGCGCAACTAGGATTAAAAACTGCAATCATTGAAAAATACAATTCCCTTGGCGGAACGTGCTTGAATGTGGGCTGCATTCCTTCCAAAGCACTCCTTGACTCTTCAGAACATTTTTACAATGCTGCTCATACTTTTTCTATTCACGGAATTTTATTGAAAGACCTGAAAGTCGATCTGCCGAAAATGATTGCCAGAAAAAATGATGTCGTAAAACAAAATGTCGATGGCATTAATTATCTGATGAAAAAAAATAAAATCGATGTCTATACCGGTCTTGGCAGTTTTGAAAGTGCAACTAAAATAAAAGTTACTACTGATGGAAAACCTGAAGTCATCATTGAAACAAAGAAGACAATCATTGCTACAGGTTCCAAACCTTCAACATTAAAAGGAATTGAGATCGACAAAAAAAGGATCATCACTTCTACTGAAGCTTTGAATCTTCCTGAAATTCCTGCCCACTTAGTTATAATTGGTGGCGGTGTCATAGGACTTGAATTGGGTTCTGTTTATGCACGTATGGGCTCGAAAGTTTCTGTTGTTGAATTTACGGACTCGCTCATTGGAACTATGGATCGTTCGCTTGGGAAAGAATTGCAAAAGTCATTACAAAAAATTGGATTCGAGTTTTATCTTGGACATAAAGTCACAGAAGTTACTTCGAAAGGAAATAAAATTACTGTAACTGCTGACGCACCGGGCGATAAAAAACTTTCACTTGATGGTGATTATTGTTTGGTGAGTGTTGGAAGAAAGCCATACACAGAAGGACTTCAACTTGAAAAAGCCGGAGTGAAAATGGATGATCGTGGAAGAATTGAAACTGACGAACATCTTGAGACAAACATCAAAGGCATTTATGCAATTGGCGATGTTGTGAAAGGCGCTATGCTTGCTCACAAAGCGGAAGAAGAAGGTGTTCTTGTTGCAGAAACTATTGCCGGGCAAAAACCTCATATAAACTATTTACTCATTCCGGGTGTTGTATATACTTGGCCGGAAGTTGCTGCTGTTGGTTACACAGAAGAAGAATTGAAAACACAGAAACGTGAATACAAAGTTGGTAATTTTCCATTCAAAGCCAGTGGAAGAGCACGTGCAAGTATGGACATGGATGGATTTGTAAAAGTTCTTGCCGATAAAACGACAGATGAAATACTTGGTGTTCACATGATCGGCCCGCGCGTTGCAGATATGATCGCTGAAGCAGTTGTAGCTATGGAATTCCGTGCTTCTGCAGAAGACATAGCAAGAATGAGTCACGCTCATCCGACGTACACAGAAGTTTTTAAAGAAGCATGTTTGGCTGCAACAGAAAACAGAGCTATTCACATTTAACAATCGATTACCAATAGTATATGAAGACAGGAGTATTGATCGTCAATCTTGGAACACCGGATAGTCCAAAAACTTCTGATGTTAGAAAATATCTAAGTGAATTTTTGAACGATCCAAGAGTGATCGACATTCATCCGATCGCACGAATGATTCTTGTAAATCTTATCATCGTTCCACTAAGAAGTTCGAAGTCTGCAAAATTATACAAAGAGATCTGGCGTAAAGAAGACGGGAAATCTCCTCTACTCTATTATAGTGAACGGCAACTCGAACTTTTTTCAAAATTAATGGGAGAAAAGTACGATGTACAAATGGCTATGCGCTATCAAAGTCCTTCGTTAGATCTTGCACTTAATCACTACAAAAAACAATTCTACAAAAAGATAATAGTTTTTCCACTTTTTCCGCAGTATGCTTCTGCATCTACAGGATCAGTTCAAGAGAAAGTAATGAAGATCGTTTCCAAGTGGGAAATTGTTCCTGAGATCGAATTCATCAATAGCTTTTGCGATCATCCTGATTTTATTCAATCGCTTGCAGAGATTGGTAAAAAGCATAATCCGAAGAATTACGATCACGTCTTAATGAGTTTTCACGGATTGCCTGAGAGACAAATAAAAAAAGGCGACAATTGCAATCATTGTTTGAAAGATGGATGTTGTGATTCACTGACAGATAAAAATGCATTTTGTTATCGCGCGCAATGTCATCAGACAGCACGTAAACTTGCAGAAGCACTGAGCCTAACAAAAGAACAATACACGATTTGTTTCCAATCCAGACTGGGTAAAGATCCTTGGATCAAACCGTATTCTGATATGGTAATAAAAGAGCGAGCAAAATTAGGCGATAAAAAATTGTTGGTCTTCGCTCCTGCATTTGTGAGTGAT
This sequence comes from Bacteroidota bacterium, assembly GCA_031411835.1. GTDB lineage: Bacteria > Bacteroidota > Bacteroidia > AKYH767-A > 2013-40CM-41-45 > JADKIH01. The sequence goes on from JANOBV010000050.1 coordinate 12,068, forward strand.
TGTCTTGAAACTGTCTATGAGATCAGTAGAGAATATGGCGATCTGTTCAAAGAACATGGCGGCGAAAAAATTCAACTGGTAGAAAGTCTCAATGATTCACCAAAATGGATTGAAGCGATGAAAAATATCATTCATCAGTAAATGAGTAAACGTGAAACATTAACTTTTTCAGCAGCGAACGTTTCAGTAGAAAAACTTCTACAATGGGCTAAGCAATTTGATGTTTTCACATTATTGAATAGTAACACTTCAGCAGATAATCCAACAGACAATTATAGTAAATTCGATTTA
>JANOBV010000051.1:0-3500 GCA_031411835.1 Bacteroidota bacterium
GATGTCCTGCTCTGTAAATACGATTCAACCGGAAATATTTTATTCGTTAAGACAATCGCCGGCTTTGATAATGAATCTTATCGATCATCTCTGATTCAAACACAAGACCAGGGGTTTTAAATTGTTATAAGAAGTAGTAACCATTAAAAACCCCTGGTCTTGTGTTTGAATCAGAGATGATCGATAAGATTCATTATCAAAGCCGGCGATTGTCTTAACGAATAAAATATTTCCGGTTGAATCGTATTTACAGAGCAGGACATCGCCATTAGTTCCGGCAGTAGTAGACGATGTCGTTAGTATTATTTCTCCGACATTGTTTATAATTCCACTTTCCGCTGTTTCAAACCTGCCCTGATCCAATATGGAAGTCCAGACCGTATCAAGATTTGAATCCAGTTTTATAAGAATTGAATTTGCATTTAGAAGAGAGTCTATTGTATATCCGTAAATATAATTTGATAAATCATCGCCGGTAATTCCTGAGGGTTCAACATCTGTTGCAAGTTTAATCTCCCTAAACTGATTTACATTTCCGGCAGTATCCACAATCAGAGCAAAAGGCTGGACTCTCTGGTCAACTGTGTCATACATTGATCCTGTGATAAAGGTATTATTGTTTTGCTCGCGAAGACCTGTCGCGAAATTTATAAAAGGGTCACCGAAGGTTTTTACCCAGTTAAAGTTTCCATTCTTCGATATACTTAACAAAAATGATCTGGTCAGTTCCGGTGACGAGGGAAAAGATTTCGCTCCTGTGATCAGGAAAGATGAATCTGTCTGTATCATAGAACTCGCATGGTAATCATATACTGAATCGGTAAGGGTGTAATTCCAGGAAACATTGCCAAGTGTATCCGAATTAATTAATGTAACCTGATTATTGAGTCCATTTGTATTGTCAGCAGCTATAACAAGGTGATGGTCGGACATATAAAGTGTTTCAACCGGACCCTGCTCTCTTCCGAAATTCGGAATATTGAATGTTCGTATGGTATCGCCGAATTCATCGATGCGGATATATTGAATATAACCATTACAAAGACCACAGTTGTCAATCTGTGTACTGATCAGATAACCGGAATCAAACTGTATTCCTTGTACACCGATTTGTTTTAACGAATTGGAATACAGTTTCTCAAAAGTTATTTGCGAGTTACCATTTAGAGTGACGAAACATAAAGCCAGCCAAAAAATATTTTTTAAATTATTCAAGGATTATGGGTTTAATATCAATTAAAGAATTATTGACTATAAATTTACAAAAATAAAGTCCCGGATTGATATTATTTCTATCTATGGCTAAGGAGGAATTTGCCGTATTTAAAGTTGTTTCAAAAACAGTTCTTCCGTCAATAGAATACATTACAAAAATTGCTTTACTATTTGCTTCATCAATAGAGTAGTTTATTTGTATGTGATCCTTAACTGGATTAGGGTAGATCTCAATCGAATTAAAGTAGTATTGTAATGGAACATCAATTGACCTGGTTCGGGAAAGCCAGGTGCCTGAATGATAAGTTGTATAAGGATCAGCTAATAAGGTATACGTAAACCACATTATATTTTGAAGGACTAAGTTATTCCCATTATTAAAAGTACATGAACAACCTGGACATGCGGTATTAGAATTAATCGCTGCGGCATAGTCCGTAAAATATGCATCGTCAACTTTTTCTAACCCATTTGAGGGGTTAGCCATAAGATAACTTCCCAAAAAAGGCTCCCATGGATTTCCCGGTTGGGCGTTACAGAAATTCTGAACCCATGGGTATGCCGGATTGAAAGTAGCATTCGTCTCAGCAGAAAAAAGAGGCCAAATTTCTGTACCGGTTTTATTATCGGTACCCAATAACTTAAGGCGTTTACAATTTCTTGTAAATAAATTAAAGGGATATGCATTGTACGTAGTTAATAGAATTCTATCCGAAAGCCAATCAAGTTCCTCCACTTGGGTTGCCTCTGTAACCTGGCAAGGGCCTGGAGAAGTTAATAAAAAATTATTAAAGTCAGCAAGATAATCTTCAACTATTAATGAATATGCACTAGCATTTTTTAGTATTTGCATTGCGTTTAAAATATCTTTGTGAATTATATAATGTGCTTCCCTTTGGCAGGTATTAGGAAATGTGGAATTAGCTGGAAGATTCCAGTATTCATATTCAAGGCTGAGTACATCTATCTTACCTGTATGGGTAGAATTATAATCAAAAACTGTATGAAGTTGGAATTTTACAATTTCAGCTCTAACCTTTAAGCTAAAGCTACTTCCTGAATCAGGATTTGTTATATTTCTGAGAGTATTAATTTGATCGGTATTAAAATAGGTCGAGTACTTATCATAGTCAACCGGATTAGTCCAATGCGGTTCTCGCATAAAATTATCGTTAAAGAAGGATGATGAACTTCCGACGGCCCCAACTTTAATCCCTGCATTGTGAAATACATTTACCATGTCCGATAAAACATTTTCTAATGCAGCATTACCCATAATGCCTTGATCTAAGCCGAAAAGAGCAACATAAGTAAAGCAATTGTGGTGTGCATAATTGATTAACTTAGTCCATGGATCTCCATTCCCATTGTTCGCTTCAGTAATGATATCAACCATACAATCAACATACATTCCCCGCGCATGCGTGCCACATGATACTCCGGCAAAAGTAATATTTGAAATAAATAAAAAAGAAAGTAGTAAGAGTGTTTTCATTTTGTTTTTTATTTTAAAATCATTAGAATCAATTAATTAAATTGTTTAGTAAATGTATTTTTTGAAAATTTCAAAAACTTACACTTAAATAATTATTTGTTACATATTTCACAGGTGTTTGATGAGAATGTTGTGATTTTTATTCCCGTGGCATGGCCACAAAATTTCGTAGAATAAACGCAGAAATATTTTTCAACCCGATAGCTATCGGGATTAATCATTTAATTTCACAAACAACTATGTATTACGTTACAAGTACCCATCTTAATGGATGTACAGCAAATGTTTTGGATTCAGATGTCAAAGAATTTGCGTATAAATTATAGCTACGACGGTTCTTATTGAAAATTCTATAGAAAAATTATTCCTTTTTAATCAACTTCCCAAACACAACTTTATCAGTCGACAAATAGGCTTTGTAAATATAAATTCCATTTTCATATTCCGTCATATCAATCCGGGATTCTCCGAATTGTTTTAGCATATTTCCCTGCAAATTAAATATTTCAATCTTTAAAATCTGTGATTCATTATCTAAATGAAATACGCCGTTAGATGGATTTGGATAAATTCCGAAAGTTGATTTTACAGGCGAAGCAATTGCTGTTATGAAATCACCTGATGAATCGGTTTTATATGCAACGACACTAGGATAATTCAACTTGTTATAAGAAGTAGTTACCATTAAAAACCCCTGGTCTTGTGTTTGAACCAGGGATGATCCATACGATTCATTATCAAAGCCGGCGAGTGTCTTAACGAATAAAATATTTCCGGTTGAATCGTATTT
>JANOBV010000052.1:0-4264 GCA_031411835.1 Bacteroidota bacterium
GCAAACTTTACCGTCGTACCTGTAAGTTTTGAAATATGAGCAACCAAATGTTTCAAAGAATATTTTTCCGCCGGACCTTCTTTTGGTCGACCTAAGTGTGACATCAAAATAACAGAACCACCATCAGCAAGGATCTTCTTAATTGTCGGAATCGCTGCACGAATTCTTGTGTCGTCGGTAATATTATACTCTTTATCTAAGGGCACATTAAAATCTACACGGATAAGCGCTTTCTCGTTCTTGAAGTTGTGGTTGTCGATGGTTTTCATGGTGCGAAAATAACAAAAAGGGACCGGGATTTAGCTGATTATTGGATTTTTCTGATTTGTGTTGACTTTAAATTCATTTATATCCAGTATCATTTACTACGTCATAGCAAAAATTAAAGTGTCAATTTATAATTTGAATATTTAAAACAAAAAGATTGACAAACCCAACATCCAAAAAATCCAATAATCAGCTAAATCCCGGTCCTATTGAAACGCCGCGCAATCCGGCCCGGGGCTAAATGGCCTCTTGCAAAATTGAAACTTGAAGCCAAAGAAAAAATCAAATGCTTGCACATCTGATAAGCCTACAAATTGCAACAATCGATCAGTACCAATCACGAACCATTTATATCGCAAGCCTAATCCTATTGAAGATTGATTCCATTCAAAGAGAGAATAGTTTAAGTTCGCTTCGAATTTTCTTTTTTCGTAACGCGCAGAAATATTCATTTGATCCCCACTTGCAATTTGATTTTCTGTGAAATGAATTCTCTTGACAAGAGATAAATTTCCATAGATCTTTGGAGTGAAAGAATAATCGAATTGTGTACTGATTGCTAATGGCGCCCAGATATAAAATCCATCATCATTGATTGTTCCTCCAATGTTGCCGACCAATTTTTCTGCAATGTTGTTCAGATTAATATTCGCAGTATCAATTCCAGTCCACACTTGATCAGTTGAAGTTGCAATTGTTGCTACTTGAGATTTTCTGAAATAACGAATGGTTCCAAGATCGATCAATGAAACGCCGACTCTGTAGTCGTACTTTTTCATATTATCATTACTGCGATTACATTCGAATCCACCTTGCTTTCTTTTGTGCATGTATGTTGCACCCAGTGTTGTACTCAGTCCTGCACCACGAATTCCAATGAAAGGATCATTTTCTGTTTCTCCAATTGTTGCATTCATATTGTGAAAAATAACATTGGTAGAATCTACAACTGTGTAATCGAGATTTTGAATATCTCCAAACCATCCATTCGAACCGATCAATAAATTTCCTGTCGCTGCCCACTTTAAATAATCATTTTCTGTTTCTAGATATACACGACCATATGTTCCTCCAAGTTCCAACCAATTCGCACTAGCATAACTCATTGGTGATGAATTAAAACGAACTCCAAAAGTTTCAGGAGCATGAAAGTCTGAATAACCTACATAAGCAATTTCTGTCGGAACATCGAGTACACTAACCTCTGTTCTGATTGCCGAATGTAAACCCCATGCCCAATCGCCATTGTTTTTGATATAGCTAGGACCAATTATAAGTGAATGCCCAAAACCATTTTGAGTAGCATTACCTGTTCTATACAAATAATTTTTACCGGGCTCATTATTTCCGGTAATGGAATTCCATACAATATGTTTGTCTTGTGGATAATAGATATAACTATTTTCAGCGAAAAAATCAGCTGCAACAATATTGATCTCATACTTATAAGGAGCACCAACAATTTCGGAGGGATTCAGAAAAATCCCCATGTTCCCACTGTAATTACTATTGCTGATTCCCCACATTTCTTGCCCGTAACTGAATTGAGAGATCAATAAAAGGAAGGGAATAAATAATTTTTTCATCGGCGTAAAGATACTTGTTTTTGGTAAGTAGTAAGTAGTGAGTGGTAATTAGCAAAGCGAATTACATTCACAATGCTACTTTCCACTCACTACTTACCACTCACTAATTCGCAGAATAAATATTCCCCGAAATACACCAACGTTAAAAACAAAAAACTATTTTTGTCCTATGAAGTTTGCGGAGGTAATTGGTCATAGTGAGGTTAAAAAGCGTCTTATTCATTCTGCTAAAGAGAATAGAGTAAGTCATGCTTTGCTTTTTCTTGGCCCGGAAGGAACAGGCGGATTGCCTATGGCTGTTGCTTTTGCTCAATATCTCGTTTGCGAAAATCCGGGTGATGATGATTCTTGCGGAACATGTTCTGCTTGTATTAAAATGGCGAAGTATGTTCACCCTGATGTCTCATTTTCTTTTCCCGTCGCTACGAAAGATAAAATCAAAGAACCAAAGAGTGTAGATTTCATTGAGCAGTTTAGAAAGGCAATTCTCGCACAGCCATATCTAAATTATATGAATTGGATGGATGCGGCTGATATTGAAAACAAACAAGGAATTATTTCTGTTCATGAAAGTGCTGATATCATGCATCGATTGAATTTGAAAGCCGTTGAAGCTCCTTATAAGATCGTCATCATTTGGTTGCCGGAAAAAATGAATCACCCGGCAGCAAATAAACTTCTTAAAATTCTTGAAGAACCACCTGAAAAAACATTGTTCTTTTTGGTGGCGGAAAACTATGAGGAACTTCTTGCAACTGTTGTATCGCGTACACAACTTGTAAAAGTAAATCGTATAAGTGAATCCGATATGCTTGCTGAATTGACAACCAACCATGGTGTCGACAAATCAACTGCGCGACATTTGCATCATAAATCGAATGGAAGTTTTTCGGAAGCTCTTCAATTACTCGATCGTGCAGATGAACGTACAATTTTTCAGCAAGATTTTATTGCATGGATGAGAGCATGCTATCAATTGAATGTAAAGGTAATCAATGAATTTGCATTGAAACTGAATGAACGTTCACGCGATGGACAAAAAGAATTTCTGATTGACTGCCTTGATAATATTCGTGAATGTCTTTTGATCAATTATGCAAATCATTCGCTTGTAAGAATTGATGGCGATGAACTCACAACACTTGCTCGACTTGCTCCGCTAATTCACATTAATAACGCTGATGAATTCGTAGAAGAATTCAACAAGGCAACTTTTCACATCGATCGGAATGCAAATTTTAAGATTTTGTTTTCGGATTTGTCGTTTACGGTGAATCGGTTGTTGAGGGTGGAGAGGTAAGTCAATTGCTGTTTACTGTTTACCGTCTCTGTTTACTTTAGTATAGTGAACAGAAACAGAGACAGAGACAGTGTACAGCTGGTATTACCTATTGAAAGTCAGCCAAATACAAGCACCACTTATATTCCTTCCCCAATTCCCCAAATTTGCTATTTTTGCATATTATTGATATTTATCATATGGCTTGTAAATCGTGTAGTACGGGAAAAGAAGGAGAAGCACCGAGTGGTTGTCGGAGTAATGGCACATGCGGGACAGGTGGGTGTAACAAGCTCAATGTATATAATTGGCTTTCTGATATGGTGTTGCCTTCGGGTCAATCACCCTTCCCAATAGTAGAAGTGCGCTTTAAAGGTAGTCGCAAAGAATTTTTTACCAATAAAGATAATGTCGAATTAAGAGTCGGTGATCTTGTTTCTGTTGAAGCAACTCCTGGTCATGATGTCGGTGTTGTTTCTATGATCGGAGAACTTGTGCGTTTTCAATTGAAGAAGAAAGGTGTGCCGGAAGATTCTGATACTATCAAAGGACTTTACAGAAAAGTAAAACCTTCGGAACTTGAAAAATATAATGAAGTAAAAGATAAAGAAACTGCAACGCTTAGTCGTTCACGTGAAATTATTCAGTCGCTAAAACTTTCTATGAAGTTAAGTGATATTGAATTTCAAGGCGACGGGAAAAAAGCGACTTTCTTTTATACTGCCGATGATCGTGTCGATTTTCGTGAGCTGATAAAAAAATTAGCTGAAGAATTTCGTATTCGTGTTGAGATGCGCCAGATCGGAATGCGTCAAGAAGCAAGTCGCTTAGGTGGTATTGGTATTTGCGGAAGAGAATTGTGTTGCTCTACTTGGCTTACAGATTTCAAAACTGTTTCTACTAGTACTGCTCGCTATCAAAACTTAGCTCTTAATCCGGCGAAACTTGCAGGACAATGTACTAAGTTGAAATGTTGTTTGAACTACGAATTAGATTCATACGTTGATGCATTAAAAGATTTTCCTTCTACGAATGTTATTCTTGAAACTGAAAAAGGTAGAGCGTTTCATCGCAAGACAGATATTTTTAAACGTCTAATGTGGTATGCATTTACAATCGATGAGAAAAAAGA
>JANOBV010000053.1:0-30480 GCA_031411835.1 Bacteroidota bacterium
CTTTAGGTGAATAATAAATATAATATTTAAGTACATCATCAGAACAAACTGTATTCGGATTGATCCAAGAAAGGAAATTTGAATTGTTACCACAATCTGACATTACCGTTAACTCTGTTGCACATGGCGGAACATTGTCAATTGGTATAGCGCATAATGTCTGCGAACGATTGAACAATGGCGAAGGAATTCCATCACGAGAATAACTTCCCGATGATTTAACATAGTAACAATATTGTGTTCCGTTAACAAGTCCTGTATCAGAAAACTGTTTGCCAATTACTGTTGCAATTGAATCGTAGATCAATGTTGTTTGATTCAGTCGATAAATATCGTATAAGTTATTTGTCCAAGGAACATATTTTTCCCACGATAAATTCAAACGATTATCAGTCGGACTAATGCTCAAGAAAATTGTTGAAGCATTTGTAGAACTCCCCTTCAATGTAGGCACGCCACCATTATTATAATACAAATCTACTTTGTATGACCAAGGACCACTAACTGTATTTATTCCATTATCTGTGATCGTTGTATCATTCAAATCATTCAACACTGCGAATTGCGTAAAATTATTCCCAAAGAAATCAGGCGAATGAAAAACTCTGTATTCATGTGGTCCCGGAAATTGAATTATATCTAATTCCGTTGGCTTACTCCAATCAACATAAACAGAACCAGTCGCAACATCTGTAGTTACGACATCTGCATGTGTTAAGACCGGAAGATCTTTTTTAAGTGTTGCACATGTCTGTGGAGAAGCGCAACTTTCTGATCCATCGCGGAAGAAAGCTGTCACTAGATAACAATACTGAACACCAATTGCTAAGCCTTGCCCATTATTATTATCGATATAATTTACTGAATCAATCGCATGTAAAGTTGCTATCAATTGATAGCCTGTATATGATGGCGCACCATTATCGCACGGACATTGAATCGTACCGGGATAATTATTTATTCGTCTGTAAACATAATAACCTATTGCCTCAGCACATGGCGATGCACTCCAATTCAACTCTATCGCATTTCCATTTGCAACTGCAGTTACAGAAGCAGGAGCCGGTGCAATAACTCTAATCGTTGTCGACTTCAATGCAACGAGAGAAATACTATCGACCGGTTGAACATCGCGAGCTTTGAATTGTGCAACGTATGGACTCAAACGAACGTGATGACATTTTGCATCCCATGTAAAACGACCGACAACTGTATCGTTACTCGGCACAGTAATTCTTGAATATGTCGCAGCATCACCACCTACTAATGAATCAATGAAGATGGCGCCAAAAGCAGAGATCTCAACAAAATTTCCATCAGGATCAATGTTAGTTACATCAAAAGTTAGCGTCTCACCCGCGAGAACACATGTATCAGAAACAGTCTGAATGAAAGGTGGATTGTTAGAACATTCTCCGATCAAGATCTGCATGTCTCTTCTAACATAACCAGCTAAACTGCCTTGTTTATATTGTTTAATATGAAATGCAACATTGTATTCACCCGGAGTTACAGGAGAATCCCAAATCAAATCACCTGTAATTGGATTCAGTGAAAATGAATTTGTAGCATTAGGAAAAGTATAACCGGGAATCGGAACACCACCATCGCCGGCACATTGAACTAATTCATATGCGAGACTATCACCTTCAGGATCAAAAGCGCCCGGATTGTGAATGAAAATTCTATTCACGCATCCTTTGTCTATTGGGGGATAAGTAAGAATTGGCGAACTGTTTGGACCTAAATATGGATTGATGATCAAAAGACTTTCAACGTAAAATGGAACATCTACAGAATTTGGAATATTTATTACACCTTCATTTCTGTTTGGATCTGTAAAATGAATTAAGAATCTACCATTACCTGAATATGTATGAATTAGCTTATATGTATTTTTACTAATATCATCAGCCACTGAAATTTTCGATTCTCTGTAAAAAACTACAGGATTTACATTGTCGCCTAGATAAACAGAATCAAGTCGTGGACGATCAACGTTTACAGAAGATGTTTTTGTATAGGTAACAATTGTTATTTTGTATTTGTAATCAGTCAAACTAGCTCCTATCCACTCATAGGAAATTTCGCCGGCGCGATTATGCGTTGCATAACCACTTTTGCCAAATGAAATGAGAAAAAATAATAAAAGAAAGAAACGAAGTTGTTTCGTCCTCATAGGTTAAGTTTAATAGTTTATAACTTGTTGCTCCATTACTTCAGGCATTGGACGATGCTCGTATTGTTGCGTTCTCAATTTAGGAATAAATCCGGCTTCACGAATTGCTTCCTGAATTCCATTGGAAGTAAATCGATGCGGTGCTCCTGCTGCAGAAACAACATTCTCTTCGATCATGATCGACCCGAAATCATTTGCTCCTGAATGCAGACAGATCTGTGCAATCTCTTTTCCTACAGTTAACCAACTTGCTTGAATGTTTTGAATATTCGGCAACATGATTCGACTGATTGCAATGGTACGAATATAATCTTCGCCTGTCACAGTATTATGTACTCCTTTAATTCTGTTCAACAATGTTCCTTCATCTTGAAATGGCCATGGAATAAAAGCAATGAAGCCTTTTGCATCAGCCGGTTTTTCGCTTTGTACTTCTCGTAACCAAACTAAATGCTCGAAACGTTCCGCAACTGTTTCAATATGTCCAAACATCATCGTCGCTGATGTTGTAATTCTCAATTGATGAGCGGCACGCATAACATCTAACCATTCTCTTCCGGAACATTTTCCTTTAGAAATAAGTCTGCGAACGCGATCGTTCAATATTTCTGCTCCTGCGCCCGGCAATGAATCTAGTCCTGCTTCGTGCAATGTTCGCAACACTTCAGTATGTGTACTTCCTGCAAGTTTAGTGATGTGTGCAATTTCCGGGGGTCCAAGTGCATGGAGTTTTAATGTCGGATAAAGTTTTTTTAATTCTCGGAATAGTCCGCCGTAATAGTCAATTCCTAAGTCAGGATGATGTCCACCCTGAAGTAATAATTGTTCTCCGCCATATCGGAATGTCTCCTCAATTTTACCTTTATATTGCTCAATTGTAGTAATATACGATTCTGCATGTCCGGGAATTCGATAGAAATTACAGAATTTACAATTGGCGATACAGACATTCGTAGTATTCAGATTTCTGTCGATGATCCAGGTAACATTATTATCCGGATGCAAGACTTTTCTCATTCTGAATGCAACATCCATTAACTCTGCAGTTGGTACCGTTTCATAGAGAAATTGACCCTCTTCTGCCGATAAAAAATCAAATTGTAGTGCTCTTTTTAAGAGTTGATCTGAAACCATATTAATTGCGGGAAGTTTTTTCAATTAGAGAGTATTTCTCGTTTTTTTCGTGAGGTGAAATATATTTTGCCTAATTTCCGCACTTCAAAAATACAACAATATATGCAGACCACAATCCAAATAACACCTTCATACAAAACGTCTGATTCCATCATTTTACTCCTGGATGACAAAGGAAGCCTACCTTCCGGTCTTTTTTCCGTCACAGAATCTGAATTCATTAAAAATGAGCTTAAGGCCGAAAAAAAGAGCATTGTAATCAATCAGTACAAACGATTGATCTGCATCTATAAGCCTGATTACTCAAAAGATATAAATACTCTACTTGAACAATGTCGTCGAATGGGGGATACTTTTCAAGTAGCATTGAACCGTAGTAAAGAAAGTCGCGTTGTTATTGCTGACTTGGGTGAAAATCCAAATTTAGCAATGGCCATTGCTGAAGGCGCTGCATTGGGAAATTATCAATTTTTAAAATATCGCGCCGGAAGAAGAAAAGAGGCGAATTCACTTCGTGAAATTGCTATCAAAAGCAAAGGACTTCAATCAACGCAAGTTCGCAATTTGCAGAATATGGTTGATGCTGTGTTACGTGCACGTACGCTTGTAAACGAACCGGAAAATTTCCTCACTGCTACTCAACTTTCAAAAGAGTTTGTTGCAATGGGAAAAGAAGCAGGATTTAAAGTGACTGTTTTTAATAAAGCAAAGATCAAGTCGCTTAAGATGGGCGGATTGCTTTCTGTGAATAAAGGAAGTGTTCAGCCACCAACATTTACGGTGATGGAATACAAACCAAAGAATGCAAAAAACAAAAAGCCACTTGTGCTGATTGGAAAAGGTGTTACTTATGATACGGGTGGTTACAGTTTGAAGCCTACTCCCAATTCAATGGATTATATGAAAAGCGATATGGCCGGTAGTGCCGCAGTTGGTTCTGCCATGTATGCCATTGCAAAATCAAAACTTCCGATTCATGTGATTGCATTAGTTCCGGCTACTGATAATTGTGTTTCAGGAGATGCATACACTCCCGGTGATGTGATCACTATGATGAGCGGACATACTGTCGAAGTTTTGAATACAGATGCTGAAGGTCGTTTGATCTTAGCGGATGCTTTGCATTATGCAAAAAAATTCAAGCCGGAATTAGTTCTCGATTTCGCAACGCTTACAGGTGCTGCTGCTGCTGCAGTTGGACCATATGGAATTGTTTGCATGGGAACAGCTACCGATGAACAAAGAATAAAATTAAACTCTAGCGCAAATACTGTTTACGAACGTCTTGCTGAATTCCCATTCTGGGATGAGTATGATGATTTGATAAAATCGGATATTGCTGACATGAAAAATATCGGCGGACCAATCGGTGGCGCCATCACTGCAGGAAAATTCCTTCAACGTTATACTGATTACCCTTGGATGCACTTCGATATTGCAGGACCATCGTACCTACATTCGCCTTCTAGCTATAGAGGAAAAGGTGGAACGGGAGTTGGGGTGCGTTTCCTTTTTGAATTTGCTCAGTCGAGATAGATACAAGTTTGAATCTCCTTGAGTTTTTTTAAACACTAGATGTGTTTTCTCCCGCAGATTATGCAGATTAAGGCGCAGAAAAATACGCAGATTAAATCGCAGATGGACTTTAAAATTTCCCTCTTACAAATTTCATTGGTGGTTCTTATAAATTTGAAGGTAAAATCTGCGCCTTCATCTGCGTATTTTTCTGCGCCTTAATCTGCGTAATCAGCGGGAAAATTTTAGCAACACATACGTCAAATTTTAATTTCAACACGGTGTGCAAAGAGAAATATATGAGTGTTTTATTTTTTCGAAATACGATTCTTAATTTTCATCGGTCACTCGTCTGCTTTGAGAAAGCAAGCGGATTTGCATTGATCTCATCGTACTCTTCGCGCTTTGCGAGAATGTCGATGGCTGTGTAAATTGCTTCACGGAATGAATCTTCATTTGCTTCACCCTTGCCTGCTATGTCGTACGCTGTTCCATGATCAGGAGAGGTACGAACAATTGGCAAACCTGCTGTGAAGTTTACTCCACTTGAAAAGTTCAAAGCTTTGAAAGGAACTAATCCTTGGTCGTGATACATGGCGAGAACTGCATCGAATTTACGATGTGTTCCTGAACCAAAAAATCCATCTGCTGAATAAGGACCGTAAACAAATATATTTTCATCAAAGCATTTTTTCACTGCCGGAATGATGATGTCTTTTTCTTCTTTGCCGATCAGTCCATCGTCGCCTGCGTGCGGATTTAATCCAAGCACGGCGATCTTCGGTTTACGAATTCCGAAATCGCGTTTCAATGATGAGTTGATGAGTTTTATTTTCTTTACGATCTTATCAATTGTAAGTGTTGCTGCAACATCTTTTACGGGAATATGTCCTGATACGACTGCGACTTTCAAATTCTCGCTTACTAAAAACATCAGATGATCAGGAGCGCCGAATTCTTCTGCAAGATATTCTGTATGCCCGTTGAATCTAAATTGATCTGACTGAATATTGCTTTTGTTGATCGGTGCTGTTACAAGCACGTCAATTTTTTTATCTTTTAAATCTGCGACGGCATGTTGCAAAGAAAGCAATGCATACTTTCCGCCATCAGAATTTACTTGACCAAATTCAACTTGAACATCTTCTTCCCAACAATTGATAACGTTTGTTTTTCGCAAAACGATTTCTGTAGAATTTTTTACAGTCAGGTATTGAAAATCGTTTAAGTTCAAATGCTTTCTATGCAATGAAACCATTTTGTTACTTGCATAGATCACAGGAGTACAAACCTGATGCATGCGGCTGTCGAAAAAAGTCTTGATGATGACTTCTAATCCAACGCCATTGATATCGCCGCAGCTAATACCTACTTTTATTCTGCCTTCCTGCTCTTGCTGACTCATAGTAACTTTTGATCTTAGGTTGCAAACATAGCTTTTCGGGGCGACAAATTCAATGGAAAAAATGATGGAAAGCTAATTTAGGTCTATATAAAACAAAATATGCAAGATTTCTTTCCCACAATGTCTTTCCATATTCTCAATTTTAAAAAAAATCTCCCGCAGATTTCGCAGATTAAGGCGCAGAAAAATACGCAGATGAAGGCGCAGATTTTACATGCGAATTTATAAGAACCTCAATTAAAGTATTTACAAGTTGAATTTTAAGGCCATCTGCGATTTAATCTGCGTATTTTTCTGCGCCTTAATCTGCGGAATCTGCGGGAGAATACACACAGAATAAAAGAAAAGTCAAGCTAAATTCTTAGTTAATTCTTGATTAGTTTTGAAACTTCAGTTTTTTCGTTGGTTTGAATGGAAACAAAGTATGCTCCTCTCGAAAGTGAAGAAATATCAATTTTGGTTTTCGCATCAGAAATATTCACTGCTAATAATTCCTTTCCTGTTATATCAATGATTCTGACCAGATCAATTTTACTTACATTATTATTCAAGGAGATATAAAGTTCCGTTGATGCCGGGTTCGGATAAATTTCAAATGATCGTTCTATTTCACTCACAGCAGTATTCAAATTGAAAGTATTCGGCAATGGTTCAGGATCAGAAGGAGTACAACCTAATTGCGTGAACAAAAAATTACTTACGAAACGAACTGTTGTGTCCATATATGCTGTGTTCGAATAATATGGAACGTGATCAGCGCCGAAGTAAGTGTACATTTGGTTAGTTTGTCCGATTGAATCGGCATAAGCGCAAATAGAATAACTTCCATCGACTTGCATTATTGGAAAAACCCCAAGTAAATTAATTACATCAGTTGCATAAGGAACAACAGCATCTGCCGTTCCGTGCATACCTACCATTGGAACATCTGTGATCTTCATCCAAGTTTTATTGCCCAATGCACCACAAAGATCGATCACAGCATTTACTTCGGAAGAATATCCACTGTTACCCGAATTTCCTTCAATATCACCAAGCACACTTGTATCAATTGTCGCAGGGAGTTCACTGTACTCATTCAAGTATGCAAGATGCAATGCTGTGAATGCGCCTGCAGAGCTTCCACCTGCATAAATAATATTTGGGTCAATTTGATATTCATTTGTTGTTGCTGCATCTTTTCTGAAATAACGAATGGCAGCTTTCATATCTTGAACCGCTCTGTAAACTGTTGACGTTGTATTGGCTTGATTGTATGGAAATGCAATTCCTAATCTGTAATTGATCGTTGCGCAAACGTAACCGCGTTTTGCAAAATGTTCGCAAAGTTGCTGAACATCTAAATCATTTTTTGTTCCGCTTAAAAAACTTCCACCGTGCGCCCAAACGATCAACGGACGCGCTGCCATAGTATCACCTTGCGGATGATAAATGTCCATAGTTAGAACTGTATTCACACCATTGTAATCGAGATTCGCACCGAAGACCACATCGTTTGTTGTATCTAAGTTCGAGAATACTTCCGTATCAAATCGAGCTGACGAACAATCTACAGATTGCGCATTCGATATAAAACAACTAGAAAATATTAGAGCAATTAACGTATTGATTTTTTTCATTTGTGGTGGATTTGGAAGGTAAGATATGATTTTTTCTTTACTACGCAATTTAATATCCTCATAAAAAATCCGTGGTCTTTTGTGAACTTGTGCCCTTGTGTTTTATTTTAACACTAAGAACACAAGGGCATAAAAGACCACGGAATGAAATTCGTTTTTCGATTTATTGAAGAGATACTCGTTTGCTTACAACACCTTTGTCAGTCGTAATGCGAACAATATAAATTCCATTGCTCAAATTTCCTCTAGAGAAAGTTGATGTTGAACCGATCAGATTATCTTTCTTCCAGATCATTCTTCCTGTGATATCGGAAAGCTCAACTGTTTTAATATTCAGATTAGTTCCTTCTGCTGAAACAGTGAATTGAGATGTCGATGGATTTGGATAAACTGTAACCACCTTGTTCAATAATGATTCAGAAATTCCATCAGGAAGACCTAAACAATAAACGATACGTGGATTTGCATAGTTCTGGATCGTGTCGATATATGCTAATGCTTTTGCTTTTGACATATCAGGATTTGTTCCTAAACCATTCATGTAAGCTTGTGTTCCTGCAGAAGCCGAAAGACCTACAGCTTGAGCATAAACTGTCAACGCTGTTGAATCATACCATTCCCATGGACCAGCTTCGCCAGGAGCGAATGGAGGTGTTGGACGAAGGAATGGGAATAAACCATCTTGTCCGCCATTGTTATTGTTCGCTGCTAATGTGTAAGGATCTGAGAAACCTGCTGCATTGAAACATGCATTGTTTCCAAGTAAATTTGATTTTGTAATTACTGTTTGGCTACCGCTTACATCAACTACGAATTGTGGAGGAGTTGTTGGAACGTAAACCGGACCATCGCCATATGGAGCGAATGGATCATTTGTAACATGGAATCCAACCATTGGTGCATCGCCTGCTTCTAACCAAGAGCTGTCGCCTAATGCGCCACCCATATTGATTACAAAGCGAATGTTAGAACTGAATCCTACGTGATTGTTTGGATTATTAAATTGTGGAAGTCCACCGTAACCATCAAAATCACCAAGGATAGCTTGATTTACATAAGGCTGTCCGATTTGGAAACCATAAGTTGCATTGTTCGTGTTCGATAAAAATTTCGGAAGTTGAATTTCTGCCGGCTTATCTAAAGTTGCATAAGCCATTGCAATGTATCCACCTGTTCCTTGACCTGCAAGAATGATAGAGTTTGTATCAACTCCATAAGTGTTTCCTGTGTTAAATACATCTTCATAGAAGAAACGAACACACACTTTTGCATCTTGAATTGCACGATACACAGCTTGTAACAAAGTTCCTGTACGAACATCTTGATCAGGATCTGTTGGAACCCAACCTTGACGATACGTTGCATTTGCTACAACATAACCACGACGAGCAAATTGCTTACACATTTCGACAGCAGCTGAATCGCTTTTTCCACCTGTAGGATTTTGGTTGAAAACTGCAGGAATAAAACTTCCTGTGTGAAGATACACGATCAATGGACGAAGTGGTTCAACATCACCAACCGGTTGGTAAATATCCATTTTAAGATCCTGTGCCGTTGGAGTTCCTGTTGGGAAAATAGTAATGTTATTTCCGTAAGTCACGTTCGGTGTCACTGTAACATCAGTGAACACTTCAGATAAATAACGTTGGGCATTCATCGTTTGCGTAGCAAAGAGTGCAATGGCCAACATCGATAATTTAAGTAGATTTTTTTTCATAGTCAGATTTTTGGTGAGGTAAAATTAAACAAAAATTAATGATAAAAAACATGATAAATGCACACATTCTACAAAAAAAAGCCCCAAACATTGGAGCCTTTTTAACATTTAAACGTTCTTTCTTAATTCAAAGTGACTAGAATAGAAGCATATGCCAATCGTCCAACCAACGGACCGCCATAAACTTCATAATGCATGTTGTTCAATAAATTGGATGCGCCAACTTTGAATACTGATTTCAACTTTGGGATCTTTTTGCTGATCTGCATATCAACAACATCATAACTAACGATCTCACCGGTAAATTGCGGCGATCCTTCAAAGAGAAATCCTTGCACCCATTTATAGTTGATGTTATAACTCCAATTTGATATTTTGATCTTGTTGAAAAGCATTGCCTCAATATCTCTTCCACCAAAACCAAGATTAAATTTATTGCGCGGTGTATTGTAAGCCGGAATAATAGGATCATCGGAACCTTGTTTGTTCAATTCATTCCAAGAATAATTTCCGTTGATGCTATAATATTTTCCGATAAAATAATTTAGTCCAATACTAAATCCTTGCGAACTTACATTGTCTTGCGAGTTACTTGCAATTCTAAAGATATCATTCAACTCCAGAAAATCACCACCAAAAGGTGAAGTACTGGTCGTAACATCTGCACCAACAACATAACCAATAAAATCTGTGTAAATGCTATAGTAGTAATTAGCGTCTACATAAAGATTATTTGTTAATGAAGCACGATAACCAACTTCAGCAGTTTTTACTTTTTCAGGTTTTACCGGATCAATACTAAAGTAGGATAGTTTGTCTAGATCAGGAAATCCTGATAAATAAGATTGCAGTGAAGGAATAGAAACAAGTGAATCATAACCTGTAATATTTCCAAGAAGTTTCGCGCGACCAACATTGTAATATAAATACTGATCAGTGAGCGTTGGATTTCTAATCGCTGATGAGAATGAAAAGCGAACAACATTTTTTGGATTCACTGTGTACACAAACGAAACAGCCGGACTAAACAACAAATCGAAATTCTGATTTTTGTCAGCGCGAAGTGTTAGATTTATTTTCAACTTATCTTCTAATACCTTTTTTTCAAGTCCACTATAAAAACCAAATTCATAGTTTTCAATTTTTCTTCCGGAAGTATCACTGAAAATTGTTCCATCAGATTGAGGAAGATACTTTCTATAATTTCCGCCAATTATAATATCGCCAAACTTCGGAGTAAGTTTATATTCGCCTTGAGCATGGATCAATCTCGATTTATCATAAAAGCCCGAACCGCCTTCCGAAAACGACTTGCTATTTGTTATTACATTTAATAGCGAATCAAATCTTTGTGTACCCGGTTGATAAAATGGCACAGCTTTTTGCGACACACTGGTGAAATCATCAGCATAATCACGTGCAGTATTATGATACAGTTGCAGAGTATCAAGATAGTTATTCAACAAGAATGGATTAATAGCGGCGAGATATTCTGAATAATGCTGCGAATAATCAGGGTCACCAAAAGCAGGAGGTTGAGGAAATCCTGGCAATGATTTTTCCTTATTGAAATAATCATTTTGCGGCAATGACCAGAAACTTACATAATTGCTGCTCCATACAAAATCAGATTTTGATGCCTGTTGCAAAAGTAAGGCAGTGAAATATGCGTCGTAAGAATTTCCCGCATCTTCATTGGTAGTATATGCTCTTATGAAAAACTTATTTTCTTTTCTGTATTCAATTCGATTTTGAAAAAATAGAATGTCTTTTAAGCTAAATCGATTGTCGCCTTGATAAACTGTTGTTCCTGCTCCGAATGCAGAATTGAAAATTAATTCTTTCTTCGACTTTGTTTTATAATGCAATGCAAGTGACGATTTGAAATTTTCTGTATTGTAATCGACTAGATCACTCTCCGCATATCCTGTACGATAATATGTCATTACGCCTGGTCGCGTTTTAGGTGATTCGTTGAAATTACTTGTAGCATAATATTCGTCGCCATAAACATTTACTGCATCGTACCCCCCCGGATTTCCCGGACCGTCGTGCGAGTCAGGTGTTGCGCTCATGTTATTCGCTTCCCAATCGTGCGCTTTCATGTAAAAGAGATTCAACTTGTATGCGAATCGCTCATTGCCGCTTTTATCTTTAAAGACCTGCGACCAACGCACAGCAGTTTCGATCAAATTTCTTTCACCTGCTTTGAATGAAACCTCTAGTCCCGGTTTAACGAATGGACTTCTTGTTGTCATAGAAATAACTCCGTTAAATGCATTCGGTCCATAATAAGCGGAACTAGCTCCTGCGATGAGATCAACTTTCAAAACATCGAGTTCACTTGAACCCAAGAAATTTCCCAATGAAAAATTCAAACCGGGCGATTGATTATCAACTCCATCGATCAATTGCAATGAACGAACAGGAGAAGTACTATTAAATCCGCGAGTATTGACAATTGTAAATCCGAGTGATGCACTGGTAAGATCAACGCCTTTCAAAGTACCGAGTGCTTCGTAAAAAGAATTCTGTGCACTTTGTTTTATTGCAATGATGTCAATACTTTCAACAGTAAGCGGCGCTTCTTTTTGTTTTTCAGAAACACGACTACCGGTAATAGTCACATCTTTTAATTCAACTTTTTTGGAAGACAATTTAAAAGTAACAGGTTTTGAAAAATCAGAAACTACAATTTCAGAATTAGTGTAACCGATAGAACCGATCAATAATATAACAGGAGCTTGTTGTCCGGTCGTGGGTAA
This sequence comes from Bacteroidota bacterium, assembly GCA_031411835.1. Taxonomy (GTDB): domain Bacteria; phylum Bacteroidota; class Bacteroidia; order AKYH767-A; family 2013-40CM-41-45; genus JADKIH01. The sequence continues at coordinate 12,338 of JANOBV010000053.1, forward strand.
TTCGAATTTCCCGTCAATATCAGTACTCGTCCCAATGGAAGTTCCTTTGATTGACACAGAAGCACCGATCACACTTTCGCCTGTCGAATTATCTTTTATTACGCCGCTGATCTTTTGCGCATTTGCAGCAATTGAAACAAATAACAAACCAACCAATAGTAGAATATTCCGCATCTTTTCTCTTTGTCTTTGGTATCAAACCTAAGTGATTGGCGGGGAATAATCAAGAGATTGGAGGTAAAAGTTTAAACATTCTTCTAATAGGTAAAAGGGTAGAAAATTGGTTTAAATTGTTTAATGGGTTTAAGGTATGCGCAGCACTTTAAACAATTTAAACCCTTTAAACCATATTTCAACTTTCTATTTACTAATAACCAACGAACCAGTCTTCCTCGACCTAGAATTCGTATAAGTATAAAAATAAACTCCCGGAACCAATTCAGTCGTTTCAACGCGGAATAAATGTTCACCACTATCAAGTGTTGCATCAACAACTGTTTTCACAAGTTTGCCGGTTACATCAAAGATCTTGACAGATACCGGCTGATTTTCATTCGTAACAAATGCAAAGACAGCATAATCACCGGCAGGGTTCGGATAAACGTATAATGACGAATTGTTTTTTATCTCTGTTGTATTCGTTCCGGGTTCAAGCACATTTACTGAATCACATTTCGAACATGAATTGGAATCGGTAATGCAAATCATGTAGGTACCTGCTGTTAATCCGGTCACAGTTGATGTTGTAAAATTTCCCGGTGTCCATGAATATGAATATGGTGGAAATCCTCCACTCACTGTTGCGTCTGCTGTACCATCTGTACAAGAAATACATGTTGCATCGGTATGAGAAGTTGATAACACGATCGGATCATCCTGCGTAAATGTAAATTGTGCAACATCGCTACAACCCAATGCATCTGAGATCTGAACATCTACAATTCCTGAACATCCATTCGTAATCATTTCCGTTGTTGCTCCATTACTCCATAAATAAGTATACGGTGCTGAACCTCCGCTTACACTCAACTCTGCTGTACCACTACATTCTGCAAAACAAGTATGTCCGGATGAAGTTGATGTAACTACGATTGCATCGGGTGACGAAACCTGTGCTGACGCAATTGCTGTACAGCCATGCGCATCTGTCATCAAAACACTATATGTACCCGGCGATAAGTTTGTCGCTGAATCTGTTATTTGCCCGGTTGGTGTCCACAAATATGAATATGGCATTGTTCCACCTCCTACACTCGCAACAATTCTTCCATCTGTATTTCCAAAACAACTTACGTCGAATGGAATCATCAATGCTCCTAATGGTGTTGGCTCAGATAGAATCACTCCAATACTATCCTGACAACCGAGACTATCAACTACAACGACAGAATAAATTCCACCCGGAATTTGTGTTGCTGAATTTGTATTTGAAATATCCGGCAACCATGAATAAGAATATGATCCGGTTCCGCCTGATGCTGTAAGAACAATCGATCCATCGTCTGTTGAATTACAAGATGTTTCTGCAATCGATGTAACACTTAGATCCGGCAATGAAGATGTATTGACTGTGATGCCAATATTTCTCGCACAAGATTTACAGTCTGTCACTACGACTGTATAATTTCCCGATTGCAATCCTGTTGCTGTTGCGCCAGTTGAAACATTCGGCGTCCACGAATAAGAATACGGAGCAATACCACCTGAAACGTTTACAGTCACTTCGCCATTCGGCAAACCGCATGTTGAATTCACAACAGTTGATGCAAATGTTAATCGAATAGGTTGTAAAACTGTTGCTGATTGTGTCGTCGAGCAATTATGACTGTCTGTTACCTGCACTGAATAATTTCCTGCTAAAAGATTTGTTGCAATTGAATCTATTCCTCCTGCAGGTGTCCACAAGTAACTGTACGGGCGTGTGCCGCCTGAAACTATTGCTTGTATACGACCATTATTTCCACCATAACAACTCACGCTATCTGATATTGCAGCAATAGAAAGTTGATCAGGCTGAAGAATTTCTACTTGTTGAATTGTTGTACATCCATTATCATCGTTGATCTGAACAGAATATGTTCCGGCAGCTAAATTTGTTGCAACGGAATCTGTCCCACCAGTTGGCGACCATAAAAATGTCATTGGTGCTTTTGCTCCAGAAACACTTAATGTCGCTGATCCATTTGCTCCACCGAAACAACTTACACTTACATTATTTGAAACACTAACTGACATTCCACTCGAACTATTTACAATTACAGATTGCTCAAATGTACACCCGCGTTGATCTGTTACAGTTACTGAATAATTTCCGGCAACAATATTATTTATCGTTGCTGTTGTTTGTCCGTTTGGTTGCCACAAATAACTATATGTTCCTGTTCCACCTGAAGCACTCACTTGCGCGCTTCCTGTTGCCGATGTACAAATTGAAGTTGTTGATGATGTTGTTGCTGTTAAAGCAACAGGATTCGTTAATGTCACACCTGAATTTATCGAACAGCCAAAACTATCACTTACAGTTACATTATAAGTTCCCGGTGAAAGTCCGTTGATACTACTAGTAGTTTGGGCTCCAACATTCCATAAGTATGAGAGTGTTCCTGTTCCGCCTGAAGAAGTAACAGTTGCACTTCCATCATTTCCATTATTGCAATTTACAGGTGTTGAAGAAACAGATGCATTAATAACAGGTGCTTCAGAAACCGTAAACGATTCTGTACGCGAACAATTATTAGCATCGGTAACTGTAACTGAATATGATCCTGCTGCAATATTATTTATCGTTGAACCGGTTAAATTTCCCGGCATCCAATTGTATTGATACGAACCTGTTCCACCACTTACTGTTGCTTGAGCTGAGCCTGTTGATCCACCGTAACATCTCACATCATTATCTGTTACTGCAACAACAATTGGCGCAGGCTGAGTAATCGCTACTGTCATACTCGCAGGACAACCTGTAGCATCTGTTGCAGTCATTGTATAACTTCCTGCTACTAAATTTGTAGCTGTCGGATTACTTCCACCTGATGGCGACCAACTATACGAATATGGTCCTACTCCACCTGAAACAGAAATCGACGCTGAACCTCCGGCTTGATTAAAGCAAGTTGCATTCGTTACATTGTTCAAAGCTATAATTGGCGAAGAAGGATTCACAATATTTACTGTGGTTGTTTTTGAACATCCACCGGCATCGGTTACGATCACAGAATAACTTCCTGAACATAATGCAATAGCAGTTGAAGTTGTTTGCCCATCCGACCATACATAAGAAAATGGCGCAGTACCTCCACTCACATTTGCAGTTGCTTGTCCCGCACAACCTGTTGCATTACAAGGCGCATTGATCAGTGTTGCGGAAACAGTTAACAATGCAGGTTGAGTAATTGTTGCAGTTGCAGTTCGTTTACATCCTATTGCATCGGTAAATTCTACTGTTTGAATTCCTGCACACATTCCACTCAATGTATCGTCGACACTTCCATTATCCCACTGATAGATTTTCTGATATGGAGACGTTCCGACAGCGATCAATTGACCATCGCATGCATTCAAACAAGAAACATTTTGTTGCACAATGTTGATCGTGCAATTACATCGTCCCGGCATATTTGAATCGAGCCATGTTAATCTTCTCGCCATCCAGTTTTTTAAATTCTGAATTTCTCCTGCATAAGTTGATGGTTGCGGCGAAGGGTTTGGCCAAACATATGTTCCAAGTATTGGCCACTGGTTAAAATTCCAATCTTTTGATTCATTCAACAAATTTGCAATTGAATCGATCACACCATTTATATGCGACAAACTTAAAACGTTGTTTCTATAATCGGTCCAACGACATTTCATTTGATTCGTATAGTTCGTGTCCTGTTGTAACTTCTGCCACCAGAATGGAACTTGCCAACTATCGCCTGTACAAGAGAACAAATACGCCCAACCGGTAGTATCTGCACCATTACAATAATTTGCATTTCCATAAGCAATATCGTAATCCCAAACCGGACCTGCTTTCAATGTTTTTTCTTTGTCTTTGTAGAGATACGCACTGATCCTATATCCATCAACGTTCTTACTCAATTCATTCGAGAAAAAATAATCGATCCAAGAACCATTTCCAATATATTTCTGGTAACCTACTATTGAATCGCGAAAATTATTTCCCGCCAATGCATTTTCAAAACTATCGACATATGATTTAATATATGCTTTTTGTGCTGGAACAATACTATCTGTTGAAGGATAATCGTACTGAATAAAAATACTTTGATTATTTGTGTGATTGATTGGTGCATAAGCTGAAGTCCAACCGGATCCACCACTACCAGTTGTTTTGTCTATTTTTACAATATAGCCACCCGTAACATCCGGAGCTATTGTTTCTGTACTTTGCAACTTACTTATGTCTACACGATTTTTATCACGCTTCAAACTTTCCATGAAAACATATACGCCCCAATATTGTCCGTTGAGTACTACGTCAACAAATTTTGTTCGAACAGCATAGTGTCCCATTTCATTTGCAAGCTGATATGAAACAACATTTCTGCAAAATGATTTATCAGTAAAATTCGCACTAAGAATCCAATCGTGCTCTGATGGCATTCCAAGTAATGAAGTGTCAACTTTTATCAAACCGCTATTATCGCGTGTCTCAAACCCATATGATTTCTTTGGAAATGTTTGCGAACTAGAACCACGAATTTCGATTGCAATTTTTCCATTGTAGTTATTTGGAACATCCGTCAAGTGATTTCTATTTCCAATTCCATTATCAATCACTTTCATATCAGCAATGATCTTCGGATCATCAACAATAGTTTGTCCGTTTGTATTGATGACAACAATTGGCAGCGACGATTCAGAAAAAATAAAAGTCAAGGCTGGTGTGTTACTGAATTTAATACTCCAACTTGAAACTGATCCGGTGATACCGTTATTTGAATCATCGATCACACGTAATTGCCAAGTCCCATTTCCATTCTGATTATTATTTACTCGCCATAGATCGCCTTCAGGTTTAAATGTTCCTGTGAAAGGTGCACTTCCTGAGGTAATCGAAGTACTTGCACTGTGTTTGAAAATTGTATTTGTATAATTGTCACCTGTGCCACCATTATCAGTCGTCAACTCAATCAATGTTCCATCTGGTGCAGCAAGAAAACAATCGATGTCGCGATCCTGAGTATGCGAAATATTTATCGTAACAGATTCAAGTCCGTAATTGAAATCAATCGGATTCGAAAGTCCTGTTACAGAAATATTAAATCGTGATGTATCTGTTAACGTAATGATCGAACCACCGGTGCCTGTAAACGTTTGTGCATTCAAACTTTCCTTTGAAAAAAGGAATAGTAGAATTGCAAAGAAAAAAATCTTTTGTGTTCTCATGAGAAAATAATTCTGAATAAAATGATTGCAGCACTGAAAATGTCATAGCTGCATCTATATATTTTACTCTCTAGAGACTTGGAAAGTTGTAATAAAAATATGTAAAAGCGGGGTAAATATTACAAGTTAAAAAATGAATCCCGATAGCTATTGGGATGAAAAATTGGTTTGTGTGGGGCCGATTCTTTATTTTTTAAAGGAAAATCAATCAAGGAAAACCATCACTTGATTCTTCTCTACTTTATCTCCTTTAATGACTTTTACTGTTTTCACTATTCCATCGGCCGGAGACTTTAAGATGTTTTCCATTTTCATCGCTTCTAAGACAACTATTGCATCACCTTTTTTGATCGTCTGACCACTTTCAACCATGACTTGTAAAACCATTCCCGGCATTGGAGCTTTGATGTCATTCACTTTCTTTCCTTGTCCACCGTCAATTCCCATTTGTTTCAAAAGCTGATCGAATCGATCTTGGACTTTTACAGTATAAATATTGCTATTTACTTTAATTTCAAAGCTTTTCTCATCATTATCATAAGAAAGTACTTCTGCTGTAAAAGATTTATGCTCAATAATAATATGAAATTTCCCTTCCTTGAATTCTAAAACATCAGCATCAAATGGCTTGTTATCTATTGAATTAGCAGTGCCGTCCGTTTCTAAGGAATACTCTTTATTGTCAACTGTTACTTTGTACATGAAGTAAAGGTAGAGATTTTTGACAAAAACCCTTAATGACTTCATAAATATTCAAAAATAAAGTGCTTTTTTTTATCCAAATTCTATCTTTGAACGATGCGAAATTATTTGATTCTAAGCTTTGGACTAATTCTATTGTTGTCCGCTTGCAAAACATCTGAACCTACGAAATCAAAAGGAACAAAAGACCAGACTGTTTATGTTGTTCCTTCTTATCAAGGTGCCTATACAAAACGTGCTGATCTGATCAATACAAAGCTTTTTCTTACACCTCTATGGAAAGAAAAAAAATTGGAAGGAAGAGCTGAAATTACATTCAAACAACATTTTTATCCTTCCGACAGCGTTACTTTCAATGCTCGCGGAATGACGATCAATAAAGTTTCGATTGTAAATGGCAATGATATTCGTGCACTCAAATTTGATTATGACTCAACTTTGCTTACGATACGTTTGCCAAGGACGTATTTAGCAGAAGAAAATATTACAGTAGCAATCGAATACATTTCAAATCCTGAATTATTTACTGCAGGCGGAAGCAAATCCATTAAAAGTGATAAAGGACTTTACTTTATCGATGTCGATAGTATCGACGATAGTAGACCGACTCAAATGTGGACGCAAGGTGAAACACAAAGTAATTCTGTTTGGTTTCCAACAATAGAATCGCCTGCACAAAAAACTACAACTGAAATTTTTATTACGACTGATTCTGCTTTTACAACTCTTTCAAATGGCTTGCTTCTTGAAACAATAAATAACAACAATGGCACTTTCACTTGGCATTGGAAACAAGATTTTCCTGCTGCACCCTATTTGGTAATGATCGCTATTGGTGATTTTGCAATTGTAAAAGATAAATGGAATGGAATTGAAGTAAGTTATTATGTGGATCCACCATATGCGAAATACGCACAACTTGTTTTTGGAAACACTCCGGAAATGATGTCATTCTTTTCAAGATTAACAGGCGTCACTTATCCGTGGCAAAAATATAGTCAGATCGTTGTGCACGATTATGTTTCCGGTGCAATGGAAAATGTTACTGCTGTTGTACACGGAACAAATATGCAACAAGATCCGGGATCAAATATCGATAATGACTATGAGCATTATATTTCTCATGAACTATTTCATCATTGGTTTGGAAATTTAGTTACTTGTCGTTCGTGGAGCAATGTGCCACTGAATGAAAGCTTTGCAAATTACGCTGAGTACTTATGGATGGAATATAAATATGGAAAGACGCTTGCCAATGATCATTTATTCAAGGACCTACGAACTTATATTCGTTCTACAGAAAAAGCTGACCCTGCGCTAATCCGATATCAGTATAAAGATAGAGAAGATTTGTATGACAGAGTTTCATATAATAAAGGCGGATGCATTCTTCACATGTTGCGAAACTATATTGGTGACTCTGCCTTCTTCAAAGGCTACAATTTATATCTCACTCAAAATAAATTTTCAAGTGCAGAAGCTGATGATCTCCGTCATGCATTTGAAAAAGTTACAGGCGAAGATCTGAATTGGTTTTTTAATCAGTGGTTTTATAGAGGTGGACATCCTGTATTGAATGTTTCGTATAAATGGGACAGCGAAAAGAAAAAAGAAATTGTCACGATCAAACAAGTGCAGGATTTGAAAAACAATCCACTTTACAAATTACCACTCGACATCGATTTCTATTTTGAAAATTCTATCGAACGAAAGAAAATCACAGTTACGAAAAGTGTTCAGGAATTTGAATTTCCTTTGGCAGAAAAACCGAAAGTAGTTTCTGTCGATGCTGAACGAACGCTTGTTGGTGTTGTTATCACCGATAGGCCTGACGACGAAACAATTTATTTGTACGATCATTCTACTCACGTTAGAGATCGCGTTCAAGCAGTAACAAAAATGGGATTTGTTGAAGATGTAAATTCGCCGCAATCGACAATGATCAGACGAGCTTTGAAAGATCCTTCTCAAGTTGTCCGAATCGAAGCTATGGTTTATGCAACTATCATTTGCCAGAATAATCCGGAAGTTATAAAAGATCAAATAATCGATATTGCACTACATGATTCTTCAACAGAGATCAGAAGTATTGCACTTCAACGACTGAAAACATATTACAAAGCAGAAGAATCAATTCCTGTCTTCGAAGAATGTTTGAAAGATCAATCGCATGTAGTTGTCGCAAGTGCATTTGACGAATTGAAAGACAAAGATCCATTACGAGGATCAATTGTAGCTTTGCAATTAGAATCTGATTCTAGCAGCGAAGTAATGACTAGACTAGCAACTTACTACGCCGACAATGATTCTATCGATGTGACAAGAGTTTACAAAAGAGCATACCGCTATTGTGATCGATGGGAAAAATATTCTGTTCTTGAAGATCTGGGAAAATATGGAAGTAGTCATTATAATTTAAAGGTAATTAAGGCATCAATTGACCTAATCTCAATTGACGCAAGAGGATCTTCTTTCGATCACTATAAAAATATTTGCATAGAAGTCTTTTCAGAAATGCGAGAGCGATTGAATAAAGCCTCTCTTTTATTCTCAAAAAATGAAACCAGATGGTTGAAATTTAATCCAGACATAAGCAAAGATGAAATCACATTAGAGCTTGCAAATTTTCAAAGTTATATCGAAGCAAAACAACTCGAAATTAAGACAGGTAAATAAATGAAGCCATTACTACTCTTCTTATTTTTCGGATTATTCCTTAACAAAAGCTCCGATGCACAAAATGCTGATTCCACAATCGGAAAGTATTCGTGGAGTGTGCGTGGTGATTATGGTTTTCTAATTGCGCATCGACCCACATTGCAACCTTTGCAAGAACGTCACATTCCGGGTTTTGAAATTTCATTGGCAAAAATTTCATCGGGTGCTAAAGAGTGGGAAAGAGATTTTTTAAATCCGAATCGAGGAATTACACTTGCATTTTTTGATCTCGGTTCAAGAGATAAACTTGGAAGCGGAATAGCTGTGTATCCTTATATCGATTTTCCATTAAGCACAAAAAAGGATGGGCGATTAATTTTTCGTTATGGAATTGGATTAGGCTGGGTCGAGAAAACTTTTAACTCCGAAACGAATATTAAAAACGCAGCAATCGGTTCTCATCTAAATGGAATCATTCATTTCGACTTACATTTCGAAAAGAGATTGTCTGCACTTTCTATTCTTGAAATAGGCGCCGGTATTACTCACTATTCAAATGGCTCCTATAGCATTCCGAATTTAGGGATAAATATTGCGACTTTCAATTTAGCATACACCAGATATTTCGGAGAAAAAATCGCGATCGATCGAACGCCAATTGCGCTGAAACCAAAATTTCATAGCTGGATGATCTATGGCGCAGGCGGATTGAAAAAGATCTACCCACCGGAAGGAAATCAATATCAAATTGCTGTTATCTCGCTTTCAAGAATACAATCGATCGGGAACAAAAGTAACTGGGGGATTAATCTAGACAACTTCTACGATAATTCTCTAACTGCAAAATTAAAAAGCAACGAAGAAGAATTGAAAGGATTTTCCGACAACCTTCGTATTGGCCTATCAGGTTCGTACGAATTGATGGCAGGAAAAACAGGATTACTCTTTAACATGGGATTCTACTTATATTCAAGGTGGAAAGAAGATGGAAATGTATATCACAGAATTTGTGTGAGACAATATTTCAACAAATTCTTTCTTTGCATGAATTTGAAAACACATTATGCCCGAGCCGATTTCGTAGAATTTGGAATTGGAACGACACTATCATCATCAAAATAACATTGACAATTAATTATCATGCGTAAACTATTTCTTCTAGTTTTCCTTCTATTTTCATTCACGAATTGCTCGAAGGATCATACATTCGATTGCCTAAAAAGTACGGGTGATGAAATCACTGAAATCAGAAACGCAGCTTCATTCACTAAACTTAATCTGCATGACGATGTCGATATTATACTTTACTCAGATACTACTCCATTTATAATTGTAACAGCCGGCGAACATCTCATCAATGGAATAATCACTGAAGTAGAAAATGGCATACTTTACATTCGAAACGAGAACAAATGCAATTGGGTAAGAAGCTTCAAAAATAAATATACAGTAAAAGTAGGAATGCGCAATCCTGAACATATTGCAATTTATGAATCAGGAAATATTACGTGTGCTGATACGATTCGCACTAACAACTTCATATTTGATTCAGAGAATGCTTCCGGTAGTTTTTATTTACTCTTCAATAATCAAGAAACTCATATCAACAACGGTATTGGTCGGGCCGATTTTCATGCAGCCGGTAGATCGAATGTTGTATTAGCATACCTGAACGATATTGCAACGCTAGATTTTTCTGAATTAAAAACTGAATTGTTCTACATCACTTCATCAACTACCGGCGATTGCAAGATCAATGTCGAAAAAGAATTACAAGCAACATTGAAGTATACAGGTGATGTTTATTATTCCGGAAATCCTTATCGGGTGGATGAGAGTGCGACCGGGTCAGGGAGGTTGATACATTATTAGACAAATGTATAAAACACAAGACCACAAGTTACACAAAAGTGCACGGAATAAGATATGATTCAATTCCGTGCACTTTTGTGAACTTGTGGTCTTGTGTTTATTTATTCACTTAATCTCTCATACTCCACATCAACCTTCAACTGCGATTGCATCGCCGCAGCAACAGCCAATTCATCACATCGATTATTCTCAGCATTCGAGGCATGACCTTTTACCCATACAAATTTTACATGATGCTTGCGATAGATCCTTAAAAATCGAATCCACAGATCAGGATTTTTTTTGCCGGTGTAATTTTTTTTCTCCCAGCCGAACACCCATTTCTTCTCAACGGAATCTACAACATATTTTGAATCGGAATAAATAGTCACGTGTTCTCCTTCAGCCTTCAATGTTTCCAAAGCGACAATAACGCTCAACAATTCCATTCTGTTATTGGTTGTGAGTCGAAATCCTTCGGAGAGTTCTTTGCGGTGATGTCCCTTTATGAGAACAGCTCCATATCCGCCCGGACCCGGATTACCTCGCGAACTTCCATCTGTATAAATACTTATCATCTTTCGCGAATCAGGATTTAACGACTCCTAATTCTTTTCCGATTTTCGTGAAAGCCGCAATAGCTTTATCAAGATGCGACTTATCATGCCCGGCAGAAATTTGTACGCGAATTCTTGCATTGCCTTTTGCAACTACCGGATAGAAAAATCCGACAACATAAATTCCTTCATCAAGTAATTTAGACGCGAAATCTTGTGCAAGTTTTGCTTCATATAACATGATAGGAACAATTGGATGTTCACCCGGCTTGATATCAAATCCGGCTTTTGTAATTTGCTCGCGGAAGTATTTTGTGTTCTCCCACAACTTATCGCGAAGTTCTGTTGTCTCCTGTAACATGTCAATCACAGCGATCGATGCGCCGACAATACTTGGAGCCAATGAATTCGAAAATAAATACGGACGTGAACGTTGACGAAGTAATTCAATAATCTCTTTCTTACCACTGGTAAATCCGCCCATTGCTCCACCAAGTGCTTTACCAAGTGTCCCTGTAATTATATCAATTCGTCCCATAACATTGCGATGCTCATGTGTCCCTCTTCCTGTCTTGCCCATAAATCCGGAAGCATGGCATTCATCGATCATGATAAGTGCTTTGTATTTGTCTGCCAGTTCGCAGATCTTATCAAGTTGCGCAATTGTTCCATCCATACTGAACACACCATCAGTAACGATCATACGATGACGAAGATGTTGCGTTTCGATCAATACTTTTTCCAACTCTTCCATGTTGTTATGCTTGTAACGCATGCGTTGCGCTTTGCATAAACGTACACCATCGATGATGGAAGCGTGATTCAATTCGTCGCTGATTATTGCATCTTGTTCATTCAATAATGGTTCGAAGATTCCGCCGTTTGCATCAAATGCTGCAGCGTAAAGAATAGTGTCTTCTGTTCCAAGGAATGAAGAAATTTTTGCTTCGAGTTCTTTGTGTATGTCTTGTGTCCCACAAATAAAACGTACTGACGACATTCCATAGCCGTGTGTATCGATTGCTTTCTTAGCGGCTGCAATTACTTTCGGATGTGATGACAATCCGAGGTAATTGTTCGCGCAAAAATTGATCACCGATTTACCATTGGCAATTATATCTGCGCCTTGCGGACCGGAGATGATTCGTTCTTGTTTGTATAAGCCGGCTAATTTGATTTCTTCTAGCTCTGTTTGAAGGACGGGTTTTAATGTTTCGTACATTTGTTTATTGTTTAACATTCCGTGGACTTTTGTGAACTTGTGAACTTGTGTTTTAAAAACACTAAGAACATAAGTTCACAAAAGTCCACGGAATTTACTCTGGTAAAGAAGCAAAAAATTCATTTACAAAAGTTAGACTTCCGGCAACAATATTTTGAGAATTAAAATTGATTAACAGACCTTTTGGCTTTTGAGCTAATTTCATATAGGTCAAAATCTGAGATGTAAAAATTGGAATCAGGGCTTCAACTGCCTTTAATTCAACTATTACTAGGTCATTTACAATCAGATCTAATCTCAATTTATTTGAAATTTTGTCTCCTTTATAATATAGGGGAACATGTTTCTCGATTTCCAGATTATATCCTCTTCTTTTCAACTCATTAATCATACATTCCTGATAAACAGATTCTAATAATCCTGCTCCCAGGAATTTATGTACCTCAATAGCACAACCGATTACTCCATAAGCTATTTCATTGACTTTATTTTTTGTCATCATTCAATTAAAATTTAGTCTAAACTATTATAACCTTAGCCGCCATACAACCAATATAATAGAAGAAATGACCTTGTACTTATTCAATTTTTTCTACATTTATCCATCTTTAATGGACTTTTTATGCTCGAAGCTGCTGCACGTATAATATTAAGATACAGACTAATATCTCTTATCGTCCTCTTGGCGCTAACGGGAGTTATGGTATATATGGCAACCTTTGTAAAGCTGTCATATGAAAGCGCGAAGATCTTGCCGCCGACAGATTCGACATACGCACAATATTTAAAGTTCAAAGAAAAATTCGGTGAAGACGGGTCCGTAATAGTCATCGGATTTCAAAGCGATAGCATTTGGCAGCAACCTATTTTAGCTGATTGGTATGACTTAACCAACGACGTAAAATCAATCGATGGAATCCAGGAAGTAATTTCAATTGCACGCGCATTTCATGTAACACGAAACGACAGCTTACACAAATTAGATTTTAAGCCACTAATTAAAGCAAGACCAACAACGCAAGCCGAAGTTGATAGTTTGAAAGAAGAGATCTCCAACCTTCCTTTCTACGAAGGACTCCTTTACAATCCTGACACGAAAGTCACGTTGATGGCCATCACACTCGATCAAGCTAAACTAAATACAAAAAGCAGGATTGACATCGTAAATACAGTGAAAGAAATGAGCGAAAAATTTGCAGTCGCTCATCACATCGATCTGCATTACTCCGGATTGCCGTATATCCGAACAGCCGTTTCAAAGAAGATCCTAGCTGAAATGAAAATGTTCATGATCCTTGCAATTGTCGTGACAGCTTTCATTCTCTTTGTTTTCTTCCGAAGTTTCTACGCAGTGCTTTTCCCTATGATCGTTGTAATCCTTGGCGTGATCTGGTCGTTCGGGACGCTGGAGTTATTTGGATTCAAAATTACAGTTCTGTCGAGTCTCATTGCACCATTAATCATCGTAATTGGTTTGCCGAATTGTATTCTATTGCTAAATAAATATCAACAAGAATTTGCAAAACATGGCAATAAAGTAAAAGCCCTTGCGAGATCGATTTACAAGATCGGCGTATCAACATTCTTTGCAAATCTTACTACAGCAATAGGGTTCTTAGTTTTTGCATTCACACACAGCGACGTGTTGATCGAATTTGGAATCATTGCTTCCATCAATGTAATGATCACCTACTTGATATCGCTTGTTTTGATTCCTCTTGTGTTCAGTTATCTTCCGCCGCCATCCCCAAAACAGATGAGTCATCTGGAAAGAAAAACGTTGAACAAAATTCTCGACAAGATCGATCATTGGGTGCATGCTTATCGCCCAAGAATTTATTTTACTGTCATTACACTTGTTATAATTTGCGTGATCGGCATGATGCGCATCACTACAGTAGGATATGTTGTCGATGACCTTCCAAAAAAAGATGTCATCTACAAAGATTTGAAATTCTTTGAATCGAATTTCAGAGGTGTGCTTCCATTTGAAATTACTGTTGATACTAAGAAACCGAAAGGTGCGATGGATATCAAAACACTTTACAAGATCAATCGCGTTCAGAAAATTTTAGCAAATTATCCGGAATTTAGCGAGCCTGTTTCTGTTGCAGAAGGCGTGAAGTTTTCCTATCAAGGATTAAACGACAACAATCCGAAATATTATATCATTCCAAATATTCAAGAGCTAGGTCGGCTTGCTAGTTATGCAACTGAAGCAAAAGGAAACCAGCGAATGTTCAAATCGATTCTTGATAGTACGAAGCAGACTACGAGAATAAGCTTTCAAGTTGCAGATATTGGCTCGATAAAAATGAAAGCATTGCTTGCAGAAATTCGTCCTCGCATTGATAGCATATTCGATCCACTCGATTACGATGTAAAGCTCACAGGAAATTCTATTATCTTCCTAAAGAATAATGATTACTTATTATTGAATTTGAAAGAGAGTATTCTTCTTGCAATATTATTTATCGGATCGGTGATGTTCTTTTTGTTCATGTCATTTAGAATGGTGGTGATCGCATTGATCCCAAGTATGACACCGTTGTTACTTACAGCAGCGATGATGGGATATTTCAACATACCATTAAAGCCATCTACAATTTTGATTTTCTCGATTGCATTTGGAATAGCATCGGATGGGACAATGTATTTTCTTACGAAGTATAGGCAAGAATTGCGCAGACATGGTGGAAGTATTTCGAAGACTGTTTCGAATGCTATTTATGAAACCGGTCCGGGCATGATCTACACAGCAGTGATTTTATTTTCCGGCTTCTTCATTTTTACTGCTTCAAGTTTCGGCGGAACATCTGCACTTGGTGTTTTGATTTCTATCACGCTCCTAATTGGAATGATCAGCAATCTGATCTTCTTGCCATCACTTCTACTCTCTCTCGAAAAAAGAATTATCACTCGTGCATTTATGAAAGAGCAGTTGATTCAGATGTTTGATGAAGATGAAGATGTGGAGTTGGATGATTTGCAGATACGGAGAATTGTTGACGAAGAATAATTTCAGATTCATTTGTGTTCTCATATTGCGAAGATTTTTGTGCTTAAAAATTTCCCGCAGATAAGGCGCAGAAAAATCCGCAGATGAAATCGCAGATTTTTCTCGATTCAAAGAATCTGCGATTTCATCTGCGAATTTTTCTGCGCCTTAATCTGCGTTAATCTGCGGGAGATTTTTAACCATAGAAAGCATAATGAAAATAATAGAGAACACAGAGTTTTTCTTTGGCTTTTCTATGTATTCTGTATAATTCTGTGTACGAAAAATCTTAAAATCTAATCTCACTGGAATTAAGAATTATCGCTCATGCATTTATGAAAGAACCGATGATTCAGATGTTTGATGAGGATAAAGATGTGGATTTGGATGATTTGCAGATTCGGAGAATTGTTGACGAAGAATAATTTCAGTTTGATTTTCGTTCTCAAAGTTCGAAGATTTTGTGCTTAAAAATTTCCCGCAGAAAAGGCGCAGAAAAATCCGCAGATGAATTCGCAGATTTTCTCGTTTCAAACAATCTATGAATTAAATTTTTACTTTTGGATATAAAATGGCCTCAGTAATATTCAACTAAACAATCTGCGAATTCATCTGCGAATTTTTCTGCGCCTTCATCTGCGTAAATCTGCGGGAGAAAAACCTAAACTTCACTTGAATTCTCATACCAATTTGCCTCCAAAATTAGGCTTTATGTTGCTTTTTTTCCTATTTTAGGGCTGTTGTATTTTAGCCCGAAAGGCTCAATTTCATCCAAAAACACGTGAAAGGCATTATCCTCGCCGGCGGATCCGGTACTCGTTTACATCCATTGACACTGGCTATGAGCAAACAACTCATGCCTGTATACGATAAACCGATGATCTATTATCCGTTGTCAATACTTATGACAGCAGGAATCAGCGAGATCCTTATCATTTCTACACCTCATGACCTCCCACATTTCCAACGTCTTTTGGGTGATGGTGTAAATCTAGGTTGCAAATTTTCTTATGCTGAACAAGCTATTCCGAATGGACTTGCTCAGGCTTTTGTGATCGGCGAAAAGTTTATCGGCAACGATAAGGTCGCATTGATCCTTGGTGACAATATTTTCTACGGAACAGGTTTGCAACAAGTACTTCAAAGCAACATCGATCCAAATGGCGGAATTGTTTTCGCTTATCACGTAAGCGATCCAGAACGTTATGGTGTTGTTGAATTCGACAAACAAAACAAAGCAATTAGCATAGAGGAAAAACCATTGAAGGCCAAATCGAATTATGCTGTCCCTGGATTATACTTCTACGATAATTCTGTGATTAATATAGCGAAGGATTTGAAACCTAGTCCGCGTGGCGAATATGAAATCACAGACGTCAACAAGGTTTATCTTGCTCAAGGAAATTTGAAAGTAGGCATTCTCGATAAAGGAACTGCATGGCTAGATACAGGTACATTTGCATCACTCATGCAAGCCGGACAATTTGTTCAGGTAATTGAAGAAAGACAAGGATTAAAAATTGGTTGTATAGAAGAAATCGCTTATCGCCAAGGATATATTTCAAAAGAACAATTGCGCAATGTTGCCGAACCTCTAGTAAAGAGTGGTTATGGCAAATATTTGCTTTCACTATTAGAAAATTAAATTTTAGTAAACGCGAGACATCGTTTCACCCCATGGAATGCGACGTTTGTAAAAAAGAAGATTGCCGTATTACTTAAATTTTAAACTTTGGTAAATAACCAAGAACTATGAAAAGAACTATACTCGTAACAGGTGGCGCAGGATTTATCGGCAGCTCAATGGCTGAACGTTTAGCGCGTGATCCAGACAACTTTGTTGTTATCGTTGATAATCTTTTAACAGGATCATTATCAAAAGTCCCTAAGTCTGTTCATCAGAATGTAAAGTTCATCAAAGCTGATGCAAATGACTTGATGGATCTCTCCAGCATCTTCCATGCTTATCGATTCGATTATGTGTTTCATTATGCAGCAGTGGTTGGTGTAAAAAGAACGCTTGCAAACCCTGTGATGGTTTTAAATGACATGACAGGTATCAACAACGTTCTTAACCTTTCTAAAAACACAGGCGTAAAAAGAGTATTCTACACTTCTTCTTCTGAAGTGTATGGTGAGCCGGTAGAATTTCCGCAAAACGAATACACGACTCCACTGAATTCTCGTTTGCCTTATGCAATCGTAAAGAATGTTGGAGAGGCTTACCTCCGCTCTTTCAAACGCGAATATGATCTTGACTTTACTATCTTCCGTTTATTCAATACTTACGGCCCGAAACAAAGTTCTGATTTCGTGATCTCGAAATTCTTACTCGCTGCATTAAAAGATAAAGATATCACTATCTATGGCGATGGCTCACAAACAAGAACATTCTGTTACATCGAAGATCACTTAGATGCAACAACAAATGCTTTCTACAATAATCTCGTTGTAAATGATGTTGCAAACATTGGATCCGACAAAGAGATCTCTATGCTTGAACTTGCAAAATTCATTATCAAGTTTACTAACTCGCGCTCTTCAATTGTTCACATGCCTTCCTTAGCAGAAGGCGACATGACTCGTCGTCGTCCGGATGTAACTAAAATGAAAGAACTACTCAATCGAGATTTCACTTCTTTGGAAGCGGGGTTGAATTTGATTATGCAGAATAGTCAGTACGTGCTGCAATAAAACTCGCCAGCTCGTTAAAATTAAAACACAAGAGCACAAGTTCACAAAAGTCCACGGAATGCTAACT
>JANOBV010000054.1:0-11736 GCA_031411835.1 Bacteroidota bacterium
TGATCGTACGACGAATGCGTGTACGAATACTATTTCTGCGGAGCTGTTTTCTTAACATGATCTCAATTATTTTTTAGCGGCTGACTTACCGGCTTTTCTTCTCAGAACTTCACCAGTGAATTTAATACCTTTTCCTTTGTATGGTTCAGGAGCACGCAATGAACGGATCTTTGCAGCAACTGCGCCTAGTAATTGTTTATCTGCGCTTTCTAAAATCACAGTTGGGTTTTGTCCCTTTTCTTGCTTAGTAGTTACTTTTACTTCTGCAGGAATTTCAAATATGAAATGGTGAGAGTAACCAAGTACAAGATCTAATAACTGACCTTGGTTTGTAGCTTTGTAACCTACACCAACTAATTCTTGTTGTTTTGTGAAGCCTTCAGATACGCCAATAATCATGTTATTGATCAATGAACGATATAGACCATGCATAGCACGATGTTGTTTTGCTTCTGAATCACGATTCACAGTTAGAGTATCTCCATCAATAGCGATAGAAACACCACTCACAAGCTTCTGTTTAAGTTCGCCTTTGGCGCCCTTAACATGCACGGTATTCCCGCTTACTTTGACTTCGACTTTTGCCGGAATCGTTATTGGTAATTTTCCAATACGTGACATCTGTTTTCTTTTTTAAATATTAATAAACATAACAAAGTACTTCTCCACCCACTTTTTCCGTCTTCGCTTCTTTATCGGTCATTACACCTTTAGAAGTTGATAGAATAGCAATACCAAGTCCGTTGATAACGCGTGGCATAGCTTCTATGCCGGCGTATTTACGAAGACCTGGTTTGCTGATACGTGTTAAGTTACGTATCGCAGGTACTTTCGTAACCGGATGATATTTCAAAGCGATTTTTATAAGGCCTTGTTTAGTGTCATCTTCGAATTTATAATCGAGGATGTATCCTTTTTCTTTAAGGATTTTTGTCATTTCCTTCTTTAAATTCGAGGCAGGTATCTGCACGATGCGGTGATTTGCTCTCACGGCATTTCGAATTCTTGTAATGAAGTCTGCAATAGGATCTGTCATTGTACTATTTTTAAACTTGTCCTTGTTTTAATTATTTATTACCAACTAGCTTTTGTAACTCCCGGTATTTTTCCATTCAGAGCCATTAGACGGAACACGTTACGTGATATCCCGAACGTACGCATGTAACCGCGTGGTCTTCCTGTTAATTTGCAACGATTGTGCATACGTACAGGTGAAGAGTTTTTTGGAAGTTTGTCAAGTGCTTCATAATCACCGGCAGCCTTAAGTGTAGCGCGCTTTTCAGCATAACGAGCATTCATACGAGCACGTTTCACTTCTCTTGCCTTCATTGATTCTTTTGCCATGAGTATTTTTTATTTAGCTGGATTATTAATTTGTTCTGAATGGTAAACCGAATTCTCTTAAGAGCTCCATCGCTTCTTCGTCAGTCTTTGCAGACGTAACAAACGTGATGTCCATTCCGGTTACTTTATTTACTTTATCGATATCGATCTCAGGGAAGATGATCTGCTCAGTAACTCCTAGTGTGTAGTTACCGCTACCATCAAATCCTTTTGGATTGATTCCACGGAAATCACGAATACGAGGTAGAGAAACAGAGATCAAACGATCAAGGAATTCGTACATGTTCACATCACGAAGAGTAACACGTACTCCGATTGGAACATTTACACGAAGCTTGAAGTTCGAGATATCTTTCTTAGATTTTGTCGGTACAGGTTTCTGTCCAACGATCTGAGTCATCTCATTCAATGCTGAATCAATAAGTTTCTTATCACTTACTGCATCACCTACACCTTGGTTCACACAGATCTTTAAAAGACGTGGAACTTGCATTGAGCTTTTGTAGTTGAATTTTTTTGAAAGAGCAGGTACAACTTCTTGTTTATACTTGTCTTTTAATCTTGGAACGTATGCCATTATTTGATTACCTCCTCAGACTTTTTAGAATAACGAACTAATTTGCCTTCCACTTCTTTGTATCCAACGCGAGTAGTTTTTCCTTTGCCATCAACTAGCATCACATTTGACATGTGAATAGGAGCTTCTTTTTTCACGATTCCACCTTGAGTGTTTTTTGCGTTTGGTTTAGTATGCTTACTAACCAGATTGACCCCTTCAACCAGGACTTTACGATCCTGAGAGATCACTTCAAGGACACGTCCTTGAGAACCTTTCGAATCACCGGCGATAACTTTCACGATATCACCTTTGCGTAGGTTGAGTTTGGGTTGTTTATTATATTTTCTTTCCATTGTTTGGAACTATTAATCGTTAACTATTAAAGTACTTCTGGTGCTAATGAAACTATTTTCATGAATTGCTTCTCACGAAGTTCACGTGCTACCGGTCCGAAGATACGTGTTCCACGTAATTCGTCTGTTGCTGTTAGAAGCACTACTGCGTTGTCGTCGAAACGGATGTAAGAACCGTCATTACGTTTTACTTCTTTTTTCGTACGCACTACTACCGCTTTTGATACCGTACCTTTTTTTACGTTTCCTGAAGGAAGTGCATGCTTAACGGTTACTACTACTTTATCACCTAAGCTGGCGTATTTCTTTTTCGTACCACCCAACACTCGGATACAAAGAACTTCTTTGGCTCCGCTGTTGTCTGCTACTACGCATCTGGATTCTTGCTGTATCATCTATATCAGTTGTTATTCGTTTATCGATGTGATTACCTCTGACAGTAATCGGT
The DNA here is from genome assembly GCA_031411835.1 of Bacteroidota bacterium. Lineage (GTDB taxonomy): Bacteria > Bacteroidota > Bacteroidia > AKYH767-A > 2013-40CM-41-45 > JADKIH01. The sequence goes on from JANOBV010000054.1 coordinate 2,705, forward strand.
AAATTATTTTGCTTTTTCTAAAATCTGTTTCAATCTCCAGTTTTTTGATTTACTGAGAGGACGAGTTTCTGCGATCAGAACAAGATCACCGATTCCTGTTTCGTTCTTTTCATCATGCGCCATGAATTTGGTCGTCAATTTGATGAACTTTCCGTATTTCTCGTGTTTCACTTTACGTTCGACAGCTACGACGATACTTTTGTTCATCTTGTTGCTGACAACAACACCGATACGTTCTTTACGTAAACTGCGTTTTTCTGTTGAAGTATTTTCCATTGGTCTGATTACCGCTTATTATTAGTTTGAATCGGTTTTTTGACGACTCGTTAATTCTGTATGAATCATCGCAATTCCGCGACGTGTTGCACGAATCTTCATTGGGTTCTCAATTGGAGATACCGCATGATTCATTTTCATTTTAAGATAAATCGCTTTTTCTTCTTCCAGACGTAAGCGAAGTTCATCTGTTGTTAATTCTTTGATATCTGCTATTTTCATTGCTATCAGTTATTTTTTTTATCGACTCAGGAGTGATTACTGTGCTGCTGCATAATCACGGCGAATAACAAACTTCGTATTCACCGAAAGTTTTTGTGCAGCTAAACGTAATGCTTCACGTGCGATGTTTTCAGGAACACCTTCTGCTTCAAATATCACAGTTCCCGGTTTCACAACAGCTACCCAGAATTCAGGAGCTCCTTTTCCTTTACCCATACGTACCTCTGCAGGTTTACGTGTGATCGGCTTGTCAGGGAAGATACGCACCCAGATCTGTCCTTCACGTTTCATATAACGGGTAACCGCTACACGTGCTGCTTCGATCTGTCTACTAGGTAACCAACCCGTTTCAAGAGATTTTATTCCGAATGTACCAAAAGCCAATTCGTGACCGCGGGTTGCATTTCCTTTCGGAACCATTTTATGTTGTTTTCTAAACTTCGTTTTCTTCGGCTGTAACATGATCTACAGTAATTATTTCTGATTAACTCTTAGATTAAAATTTATTTAGGCTTATTTTCTTCCGCCTTGGCCGCCACCACGGTTTCCACCGCCTTGACCACCACGATTACCACCTTGGCCTCCGCCTTGTCCACCGCGATTTCCACCGCCTTGTCCACCTCGTCCACCACGACCGCCTCTATCTCCTCTGTCTCCACCTCTTGCCGGAGCACCGAAGCCTTTTCCTGCACCTGCACTGCTAGTTGCGTTCGAGCCTACGTTTGGAGAAAGATCTCTCTTTCCATAAACTTCACCTCTACAGATCCATACTTTGATACCGATCTTACCGTAACTTGTTTGTGCTTCAGAAATCGAGAAATCGATATCTGCACGGAATGTATGTAATGGAACTCTTCCATCTTTGTATTGTTCTGTACGAGCCATCTCTGCTCCACCTAAACGACCTGAGACCATGATACGAATACCTTCTGCTCCCATACGCATTGTAGATGCGATTGACATTTTTGCTGCACGACGGAAAGAGATACGAGCTTCGATCTGACGAGCGATACCATCGCCTACAAGTTGAGCATCTGTTTCAGGACGTTTGATCTCGAAAATGTTGATCTGAACATCCTTCTTAGTAAGTTTCTTCAGCTCTTCTTTCAATCTGTCTACTTCCTGACCGCCTTTTCCGATAACAATACCCGGACGTGCAGTGTGAACTGTCACAGTGATCAGTTTTAATGTACGCTCAATAACAATCTTTGAAACGCCGCCTTTTGCAAGACGTGCCATTAAATATTTACGGATCTTTTCGTCCTCAACTAGTTTGTCGGCGTAGTTTTTTCCACCGTACCAGTTGGAGTCCCATCCTCTGATGATTCCAAGTCTATTGCCTATCGCGTTCGCTTTTTGTCCCATCGTTTTTTTATCTTGATCCGCCGAGGCGGATAAATTTTTGTTTTGGTAGTGATTATTTTGTTTCTGCTGAAGTAGCTTTTGTTTTTGCTGCTGTCGTTTTTGCTAAACGATTTGCAATTCCTACTTCTTTTCTAGACGGCTTACGATTCGTCATGTTGTCAAGGATGATCGTCACGTGATTTGAACGTTTACGGATCCTGTTTCCACGACCTTGCGGTGCGGGACGAAGACGTTTCAACATCCGACCACTGTCAACAGCTATTGTTTTCACATATACTGATCCTTCGTCGATTTTCTCACCACTTTTTATCTCCCAGTTTGTGATAGCAGATTGCAAAAGTTTTTCCAGACGTTTTGCCGGAGCTTTTGCATTGTAGTGAAGTATGTTCATAGCCTTCATGACTTCAACTCCGCGGATCAAATCCGATACAACACGTGCTTTACGTGGTGAAGTTGGCGCTTGCACGTTACGTGCAATCGCTGTTGTCTTCAAGGTTTCTTTGCGCTTTTCTGCAGCTAATCTTTTTCTAACTCCCATGACTTAGTTGAGTGTTTTTTTTATTTTTCGTTACGGTTACCACTGTGACCACGGAATGTACGTGTTGGTGAGAACTCACCGAACTTGTGACCTACCATGTTTTCGGTTACGTAAACCGGGATGAACTTATTGCCATTGTGAACAGCAAAAGTGTGACCTACGTAATCCGGAGAGATCATCGAAGCACGTGACCATGTTTTGATCACAGTTTTCTTTTTACTCTCATTCATCTTTACCACTTTTTTCTCTAAGTGGTGAGCGATGTATGGACCTTTTTTGAGTGAACGAGCCATTGTTTTTTGGTTATTTGTCTGTGATAATTTATTTGGTTATAAAATCATCACTCCGACTTTATACTTTATTTCTTACGTCTTTCAATAATATATTTATCAGTAGTCTTATTCTTGCGGGTCTTGAAGCCTTTTGCAAGTAAGCCTTTACGTGAACGTGGATGACCTCCACTTGCACGACCTTCACCTCCACCCATCGGGTGATCAACCGGGTTCATGGCAACACCACGAACTCTTGGACGACGGCCAGCCCAACGTGAGCGACCTGCTTTTCCTAATTGCTCTTGCATGTGGTCACCGTTAGATACTGTACCGATTGTCGCAAGACAAGTAGTAAGGATCATACGAGTTTCACCTGAAGGCAATTTGATAATTGCATATTTTCCGTCACGTGCTGCAAGTTGTGCATATGTTCCTGCACTACGAGCGATGTCTGCACCTTGTCCCGGACGCAATTCAATTGCGTGGATCAAAGTTCCCAGTGGAATATCTCTAAGGAATAATGCATTTCCGATTTCCGGTGTTGCAGTTTCGCCTGACATAATTTTTTGTCCGACTTTAATTCCGTTTGGAGCAATGATATAACGTTTCTCACCGTCTTTGTAATATACAAGAGCGATTCGAGCCGTACGATTCGGATCATATTCTACCGTCTTTACAATTCCTTCAATGCCGTGTTTGTTACGTTTGAAGTCAATGATACGGTACATTCTTTTGTGACCACCACCTACATAGCGCATAGTCATTTTTCCATCATCATTACGACCACCCGATTTCTTGATCGGAACGACCAATGATTCTTCAGGACGTGATGCTGTTATATCGTCGTATGAATCAACTATCGTGTGACGTTGACTCGGAGTAATCGGACGAAGTTTCTTTACTGCCATTTCTAGTTAGTATTAAATGTTGCTATAGAAGTCGATTGTTTCACCTTTTTTCAAAGTAACAACGGCTTTTTTATAAGAACCTGTACTTCCGGTTGTAACACCTGTTTTAGTGTAACGAGTTTTGATTTTCCCGGGTACACGCATTGTGTTGATACGCTCAACTGTTACGTTGTACATTTTCTCGATTGCCAATTTGATCTCGATCTTATTCGCTTTGTAGTCAACTACAAAACCATAGTGACCTAGCTTTTCACCGGCTTTTGTCATCTTCTCTGTGATGAGAGGTTTTTTCAGGATGCTCATTTGTCTAAGAATCTATTTTCGATAACTGATACAGAACCTTCGACTAGCACGAGCGACTGTGCATTAAGGATGTCGTATGTATTCAATTCTGCTGCAGTTGTTACTTTATTGCGCTCAAGGTTACGACCTGACAAATAGATATTCTTATCATGTGCAGGAAGCACTAGAAGAACTTTTTTATTATCAGGATTAATGCTCTTCATGATACTTGCATAGCTGCTAGTTTTAGGAGCATCCATTTTGAAATCTTCAAGGATCACGATATGTTTTTCTTTTGCTTTATAAGTAAGCGCAGAAAGACAAGCAAGGTGTTTCAATTTCTTATTCAATTTGAAATGATAATCACGCGGGCGAGGACCGAATGCACGACCACCACCAACGAACAAAGGTGATTTCATTGAACCCGCACGAGCACCACCGGTACCTTTTTGACGTTTCAATTTCTTTGTTGTCCGAGCGATCTCAGCACGCTCTTTTGATTTATGCGTTCCTTGACGTTGATTTGCCAAGAATTGCTTTACATCAAGATAGATCGCATGATCATTAGGCTCGATTGCGAAGATGCTTGTATCAAGCTTTACCTTCTTACCGGTTTCTTTTCCGGCTGTATTTATGATAGCTACTTCCATGATTATTTCTCCACAATTACGTATGCACCAATATGACCCGGTACTGCTCCTTTGATAACCAAAAGATTTTGTTCAGGAATCACTTTAATTACTTGAAGGTTCTGAATTTTGATACGCTCATGTCCCATGTGACCACCCATACGCATACCCTTCATTACTCGTGAAGGATCTGATGATGCTCCCAATGAACCCGGCGCACGTAGACGGTTATGCTGACCGTGAGTCTGCATACCTACTCCACCGAAATGGTGACGTCTTACTACTCCTTGAAAACCTTTACCTTTTGAAGTTCCGATTACATTCACGAACTCTCCTTCTGCAAACAGATCCACTTTCACTTCACTGCCTAATTCCGGAGTTTCAGGGAATTCACGAAACTCTACTATTTTACGCTTAGCTCCTGAGTTCACTTTTTTGAAGTGACCTAATTCAGCTTTCGTTGAATGCTTATCTTTTTTGTCATCAAATGCCAATTGAACAGCATCGTACCCGTCATTACTTTTTGTACGGATCTGGCTGACAAGACACGGTCCAGCAAGGATCACGGTGCAAGGAAGATATTTCCCATCTGCGCCGAAGACACTTGTCATTCCGATTTTTTTTCCAATTATTCCAGACATTGTTTTTTGTTTTTATTAGTCAGAGGTTTGGTTTTTACACCAGACATTCACTTTTGAATTCGTTATTCAGTTTATGATGCTTTGATTTCAACTTCTACTCCACTTGGTAATTCAAGCTTCATTAGAGCATCTACAGTTTTTGCTGATGAGTTATAGATGTCGAGCAAACGCTTGTATGAACACAATTGAAATTGTTCACGCGCTTTCTTGTTCACGTGCGGTGAACGAAGTACAGTGAAGATTTTTTTATCTGTAGGAAGTGGAATTGGTCCATTAACTACAGCACCTGTGATCTTCACAGTTTTTACGATTTTCTCTGCTGATTTATCAACCAGGTTGTGATCGTAAGATTTTAATTTGATGCGGATTCGCTGAGACATTTTAAAGAACGTTTATTACTTATTTATGATCAGTACTAATAATTAAACTTTTTCTGCTTTAGATTTTCCTTTTGCTTTTGCAATTACTTCTTCTGCAAGAGTACGAGGAGCTTCTGCATAATGAGAGAATTCCATTGTTGATGATGCACGACCCGATGTGATTGTACGAAGTGTAGTTACATAACCGAACATTTCAGAAAGAGGAACTTTCGCTCTGATTACCTGTGCACCTGCACGAGTATCCATTCCTTCTAATTGTCCACGACGTTTGTTAAGGTCACCCATAACATCACCCATGTAAAGATCCGGAGTAACAACTTCAACCTTCATGATTGGCTCCATCAAAGTAGCTTTTGCTTTTGGCGCTGCTTCACGGAAGGCGATCTTAGCACAGATCTCGAAAGACAATGCATCTGAATCGACTGCGTGGAATGAACCGTCAAACAATCTAACTTTCATTTGTTCAATTTGGAATCCGGCAAGAACACCTGTTCCCATAGCTGATTCAAAGCCTTTAGAAATCGAAGGGATAAATTCACGAGGAATTGATCCACCACTGATCTCATTCACAAACTGAAGTCCTGTATTTCCTTTTTCCAACCATTCTGCATCACATGGAGACAGTTCAAATTGAATATCGGCAAATTTACCACGACCACCTGTTTGTTTCTTGTAAACTTCACGGTGAGTTGCACTACCAAATAAAGCCTCTTTATAGTTAACCTGAGGAGCGCCCTGGTTACATTCTACTTTAAATTCACGACGAAGACGATCAACAATGATCTCTAAGTGAAGCTCGCCCATTCCGCTAATAACGGTTTGACCAGAATCCTCATCAGTGTTAACACGGAAAGTTGGATCCTCTTCAGCAAGTTTCGCTAAAGCCATACCTAATTTATCAACGTCAGCCTGAGTTTTTGGCTCGATCGCAAGTCCGATTACCGGAGCAGGGAACGTCATAGACTCAAGAACGATTGGGAAGTTAGGATCACAAAGTGTATCACCAGTTTTGATCTCTTTAAATCCTACTGCTGCACCAATATCACCTGCTTCGATAAAATCGATAGGAGATTGTTTGTTAGCATGCATTCGGATGATACGAGAGATACGTTCGTTTTTATTTGAACGGCTATTCAATACATAAGTACCTGCATCAAGACGACCTGAGTACACACGGAAGAAGGCAAGACGACCTACGAAAGGATCTGTCATGATCTTAAATGCAAGCGCAGAAAACTTTTCTTTTGGATCAGCAGCACGCTCTTCAGGCTCTTCTGTATGTGGATTGATACCTGAAATTGAAGGCACATCCATTGGAGAAGGTAAGTATTGGATAACGGCATCAAGCATAGCTTGAACACCTTTGTTTTTAAATGCAGAACCACAAAGAAGTGGAGTGATCTTCATTGCAATCGTAGCTTTACGAATTGCAATACGAAGTTCGTCTTCAGTGATGCTATTCGGATCTTCGAAGAATTTCTCCATCAAACGATCATCGAATTCAGCAACTGCTTCCACAAGATTTGCACGCCAGTGATTTACATCAGCGATCATATCCATAGGAATAGGAACTTCATCAAACGTTGCACCTTTAGTTTCGTCATGCCAGATGATGGCCTTATTCATAATAAGATCAACAACACCTGTGAACATATCTTCAGCACCGATAGGTAATTGAAGAGGAACAGGATTGCCATGAAGACGCTCTTTTACTTGAGCAACCACATTAAGGAAATTAGCACCCGCACGATCCATTTTGTTAACGAATCCGATACGTGGTACTAAATATTTATTCATTTGACGCCATACTGTCTCAGACTGTGGCTCCACTCCGCCTACAGCACAAAAAAGAGCTACAGCACCATCAAGTACACGTAATGAACGCTCTACCTCTACGGTAAAGTCAACGTGACCCGGTGTGTCAATAATGTTTACTTTGTATTGTTCGTTTAAATAATCCCAGTAAGTAGTCGTGGCAGCAGATGTAATTGTGATTCCACGCTCTTGCTCCTGAACCATCCAGTCCATAGTAGCAGCACCTTCGTGCACTTCACCGATCTTATGAACTTTCCCTGTATAATAAAGGACGCGTTCAGTTGTAGTAGTCTTACCTGCATCAATGTGAGCAGAGATACCGATGTTGCGAGTATATAATAGATCTTTTGACATTTGATTAGTTTTCCGTTAATCATAACGATAGTTTTCTTTTCGCGATAACAGGACACTTTGAATGATCTTTTTACTCTTCAGCTTACGCTGTGACATTCAGTTATCCGGTCTAATTCCTTGCACGTTACTGCGGCAAGTCAGTGGTTATCTTAAAAAAAAGAACTACTTGTTATTTTTGTTATTCCGTTTCCCTTTTACCGGCTCCGGCACTCTTTCTGTCAACTGACAGACTTTTCACTCTTTACTGTTCGCTCTTCGATTCTCGAATTTCGATTCTCGAATCACTATATTATGCTCTGAAGTGAGAGAAAGCTTTATTCGCTTCCGCCATTCTGTGAGTATCTTCTTTTTTCTTAACTGCTGCACCTTCACCTTTTGAAGCTGCAATGATTTCTCCTGCTAATTTCTCCGCCATTGATTTCTCATTACGGTTACGTGAGTAAGAGATCAACCATTTGATCGTTAAAGCAACACGACGGTCAGGGCGAATTTCACTTGGAATCTGGAAAGTTGCTCCACCTACACGACGGCTCTTTACTTCAACAGTTGGCATTACGTTAGTCATTGCTTTTTTCCAAACATCTAATCCCGTTTCTTTTGTTTTCTCTTCAACACGATTGATAGCAGCATAGAAAATTCCATATGCAGTACTCTTGTTACCACCGTACATTAGATTATTCACGAAACGTGTTACCAGAGTATCATGAAAGATTGGATCCGGTAATAAAATTCTCTTCTTTGGTTTCGACTTACGCATTTACTTATTTATTGGAGTATTCGGTTTTGTTTGATTTGATTATTTCTTTTTTGCCGCTGCAACTGGTGCACCCGGCTTAGGACGTTTAGTTCCGTATTTACTACGTTGCTGTCTGCGACCTTCAACACCTGCAGTATCTAATGTACCACGGATAATGTGATAACGTACTCCCGGTAGATCTTTAACACGACCTCCACGGATCATCACAATACTGTGTTCCTGAAGATTGTGTCCTTCTCCAGGAATATATGCGGTAACCTCAAATTTATTCGTCAAACGAATACGAGCTACTTTACGCATAGCCGAATTCGGTTTTTTGGGAGTAGTTGTGTACACACGTGTACAAACACCACGACGCTGTGGACATGATGCCAAAGCGGGTGATTTACTTTTATCAATCAGTTTTGAGCGTCCTTTGCGAACTAACTGCTGTATCGTAGGCATTCTTCGAGGTTCTTACTGTTAAACTCTGTGTAATTATTATAGAAATTCCCCTATTTTTAGGGAACGCAAAGGTATACTATTGTTCTTATTTACCAAATAGTGTTGATAAAATATTTTAAACAAATTAGAATGAGGCTGTTCTTTTAGTT
>JANOBV010000055.1:0-3593 GCA_031411835.1 Bacteroidota bacterium
CTACACACTACAAACTCAAACTACACACTGCATAAAGTTTATGTTTGAATTCGAGTTTGAATATGAGTTTGAAGTGTTGTCGATTATTATGAAATGTTGATTACCAGCTTCCACCAGCACCACCCCCACCCGACATTCCCCCGCCAAAACCTCCGAAGCCGCCACCGCCTCCTCCTCCAAATCCGCTGCCGCCGGAGAAACCACCCCATGAACCGTGACTTCTGCTTGACGCAGCATTGAGTAATGCCCAAGCTGCCCAGAATCCTAAATTATTTTTTCGGCCGTATCTTTTTGCTCGTCCAACTTGTGAAATGATAATCACAATGATGATGAAAGCAAACATGAGAAAAGGAAATATTCCGCCCTTACCACCTTTTGATCTTTTCGTTGTCGCTTTGTATTCGCCTGTTACAATTCCTGTGATAGCAGTTGTTCCGGCATCAATACCACCGAAGTAATCTCCACTTCGAAATTTGGGAACGATTTCTCTATCTATGACTTGCTTCACTAATGCATCCGGAAAAACCCCTTCCATTCCATAGCCGGTCGTGATCCACACTTTTCTGTCGTCTTTTGCAACTAGTAAAAGTACGCCGCTGTTATTTTTTTTATCGCCAATCTTCCATTTGTTGAAAAGCTGAACGGCATAATCAGAAATGTCGTAGTTGCCCACAGAGCCCATGACAACAACTGCAATTTGCATTGAAGTGGAATCATCGAATGCGACAAGTTTGTTTTCTATCGATTGTAATTCATCGGGACGTAATGTATTAGTGAAATCAGTTACAAGACGAGTAGCTTTTTCAGGAAAATTTTCTTCCGCATTTACAGTGAATGTGAAAAGCGCTAAACAGACCGCAAGAAAAGTTCGGTTAAGTAGTGGAGAAAGAAATTTGATTATAGTATTCACTGCGGGGTATTAATATTGATAATTATATTTTAAAAGCAATTTCGTCAGATAACTCATTCCTGTCATCCTTTTGATATGGAAAATTTTCTTTAAGTGCTTTGCCAGTCATCTCAATTCCAATCGTCAGACCTTTTACAAAATCGCCTTCTGTAAAATAGTTTCTCATCTTCGCTTTGATGTCGTGCCAGAAATCATCTTTCACGATTGCATGAATTCCTGCATCGCCAAGTATTGCAAATTGACGCGACTCAAAAGCCAGATAAAAAAGTACTCCGTTTCTGTCCTTGGTCTTTTGCATACCTAATTTGTCGAAGATGTATGCTGCTCTATCGAGCACGTTTTCTCCACATACATCTTCAACAAAAAGGCGTATTTCACCTGAAGTGTTTTTTTCAGCTTTGGCAATTGCTTCTAAAATAAGCCGACGTTCTTTCTCAGATAATTTATCTTCTGCTGCCATTAGAATTTAACTTCAGGAGCTTTTTCGCTGCCTTTGTCTGCTTCAAAATAAGGTCTAACATTAAAGCCAAACATACTCGCAAAGATCACTCGTGGAAATTTACTTCTCGACGCATTGTATTCTTGCGCAGCTTCATTGTATTGACGACGAGATTCTGTGATACGATTTTCAGTACCTTCTAATTGTGCTTGAAGTTGATTAAAACTTTCAACAGCTTTCAACTGTGGGTAGGCTTCTGCAACTGCAAGTAATCTTCCAAGAGCTCCGCCAACTTGTGCTTGTGCAGCTTGAAATTCCTGAAGTTTTTCAGGCGTAATATTGTTTGGGTCGATCTTGATACTCGTTGCATTCGCACGAGCTTCCATAACAGCAGTCAAAGTTGATTTTTCGAAATCAGCAGCACCTTTTACAGTGTTCACTAGATTAGGAATAAGATCAGCACGACGTTGATATTGAGTTTCAACATTTGCCCATGCTTTGTTTACTGATTCTCTTGATCCAACTAAACCGTTGTAAGAAGTGATTGAAAACAAGATCAGAACTCCGAGGATGATCCAAATTAGGTACTTTTTCATTTTTTATTGTTTATTTAAGTGGTTAGTGTTTATGACGAAGAACGAAGTCAAAAATTTTACGCAGTGATCAATTCTTTCAATACTTTTTCAAGTTCAACAGGACGTTGAGTTCCAATGCGGTAGGGATTACCATCTTTGTCCGTAATTTCTACAGCTTCATTTCCGCCGGTGTAAAAGCGGATAAGTCCTTTCAAGTGCAGATTAAAAACGGCATTATTCAAATGGTATTGACTGTATTTTTTGCGTTCAACTTTTACGATGTCTTTCAAGTTGATGTTTACCTTCTTTGCTGTCCATAAACCGTCAAGTTCAATGTAAGTTTTGAAGACGCGAATTTTTAAATGTAAAACGAAAAGCAGAATGATGCTGATTACGATGATAACTACGCCTAAAAGGAAAAACAGATCACCATTGTGATTGTTTGTGACTTTCCACCAATAGAGTCCAAAACAAAAAAGTGCTAATGATAAACGACGCAGCATACTCAGCTGATTATAACCAAGGTACTGTTTTTCTACAAAAAGCGGAGTTGTTTCTTCAGCCATAGATTTGTTCGATGTACAGAACCGAAACAGTTTCATCAGTTATCTTGAATCGGTCGTCTATTCGATGTCCCAATATACATACAATGTCTTTACCCGACAATAGCACGTAGGTCATTTCTTTATCAAATCTATTCACCTTTTTGTCAATAAGAAAGTCGCTGATTTTCTTTTTTTTAGTCATCCCAAGCGGGTAAAACGAATCACCCGATTTCCATCGCCTCACTGTCAGCGGAAAGCGAAGTTTTCCTGCATCCAAAACCTGAATGTGCTCTTTTCTTGGAATCGACGTCATTCTTGAGGCATTCATTGTTTCAAAACTGAATTTGTGGTCGCCTAATTCAAGTTGGTCGGGTGTATGGGAAATAAGAAACTCAAGATTGTCGCCATTTTTCTTCGACTGCAATACTAAAGTCGTTCTGTCAAAAAGCAAACGATAATTTTTTGTCTGGAAAATTTTCCCGGGCGATGAATTCAGGATCTTCTCCGGATCTAAATTCGTGATTCCATATGAATGAAGAATTGCAGACAATAACGAGTTACTGAATTGAAAATCCCAAACAGCTTTCAATTTAATGGTGATCGATCCATCGGCTGCATTGGTTGTATTTTTCTTTTTCCAGTCTTCAATAAATGTTTTCTGAATTTGGTTCGCGAAATTGAAAAATTCCAAAGAACGTTCCATACTTTTTTCAAAGTCAGGATTCTTCGCTTTCAAAACAGGAATTACTGAATGCCGAATTTTATTGCGGAGGTAATCGTCTGTTTTATTCGAACTGTCTTCGCGCCATTTCAATTTTTTCTTCTTCGCAAAAATTTCCAGTTCTTCTCTGCTTGCAAAAAGAAGCGGACGAATAATATGTCCATTGATTGCAGAAATACCTTTCATTCCTGCGAGTCCTGTTCCTCTAATCGTATTGATGAAAAATGTTTCAATCGAGTCATTCAAATGATGAGCAACAGCAATTTTATCATATTGATATTCTGCACGAATCTTTTCAAACCATTGATACCTCAATTCACGCGCAGCTTCTTGTGTCGAAAGTTTTTTCTCTTTCGCAAAAGTTTTTGTCTTGAATTGAATATTGTAAAACGGGACTTTGTAT
>JANOBV010000056.1:0-5979 GCA_031411835.1 Bacteroidota bacterium
TAACGATGGATCATTTTGTTTATCTTGATATGCAATGAATCCTTCACTCGCAGGATACAATTCAATGCTATCAACTTTTTTTCCAATGCTCTGTTCAAGTTTGTTTCTATATGGTTCGTAATTAACGCCACCATAAATGAAAAGATCGAATTCAGGAAACAGGTCTTTGATCTTTTTACCTGTGCGTTCTGTTAGTTTATCAAAATACATTTGAACCCAAGGCGGAATCCCCGAAATGAGTGTCATGTCTTGTGCGATCGTTTCATCGACAATTGCATCCACTTTCTTTTCCCAGTCTTCTATGCAATTCGTCGGATAACTTGGCAACTGATTTCTGCGGAGGTACTGCGGTACATGATGATTTACAATTCCTGAAAGTCGGCCGACAGGAATACCATTGATCGTTTCCAAAGCCGGACTACCGGAAATGAAAATCATTTTTCCATCGAGGAATTTTGCCTTCCCTGTTTCATGAATATAACTCAACAATGCATTGCGTGTCGAGTTAATATGATTCGGAATTGAAGCACGAGTAAGCGGAATATATTTCACACCGGAAGTTGTACCCGAAGTTTTTGAAAGATATAATGGTTTGCCCGGCCACAATACATTTTCTTCCCCTTTTTTTATTCTTTCAATATATGGTTTGAATTCTTCGTAATCACGAATAGGAACTTGCTCACGAAACGATTCATACGATTTTACGGATGAAAGCCAATGATCTTTTCCAAATGATGTTGTTTTACTCCCGGTAAGAAGCTGTTCGAAAATTCTCTTCTGCATCAAAGCAGCATTCTTAGACCACAGCATAGTCTGCTTCGTCATATACGATGCAAGCGGTTTGCTGAGGAGTGAAAGAAGAGCCATACAGTTAATAAAATTAAAACGCAACAAATTGCATTGGGTCGATCGGTGTGCCATTAAACCAAAGTTCAAAATGCAAATGCGGACCTTGACTAAGTTCGCCCGAATTTCCGATAATTGCAACTACATCACCTGCCTTAACAAAGTCGCCTGCTTTTTTTAGCAAAGCAGAATTGTGTTTATAGAGAGAGAATAAATTATTCGAGTGTTGAATGCCGATCACATATCCGGTCTCGGATGTAAAATTTGCAAACACAACTGTTCCGTCGAGTGTAGCTTTGATCGCTTCATTCGGATTGGATACAATGTCAATCGCATAATGTTTTGTCACCGGATCAAAACGATTTGTAACAGTTCCTTTTAGTGGCGGAAAAAACAAAAAGCTTTTGATACTATTTCTGATAGATGCAGAACCTTCAGTTAAAGAATAGGCATCTTGCGATTCAATTTGTTTTCGCAATTCAGCATCTTCTTCAGAGCGATTCAAGTGATGAATTGTATCGTATTTCGATGCCCCTGTTTTTTGTTTAGCAGTATCCGAATTTGGCAAAGTACCATTGATCACATTGCGGATATTTTCGATATAAGCATTTCTGTCATCGATCTCCGCTTGAAGTGAATCTGTTTTCAGTACCATATTATAAACGTGTCGCTGTGTTTTCAGATCTGCATATCCCGGAATATATTCACGTAATCCCGTAAATGCAATAATGAAAGTTGTAATAGTAATGAGTAAAATGATAATGATTCCCGTTGCCACAAAAACTTTCAGCGGACGAAGATTAAAAGACGCCTTCTCTTCAAATGTTTCGTCGTTCATAATGACCAATCGAAACTTCCCCTTCAGCCGGCGGATATATTTTAAATCTTTAAACTTCATTTTTTTGGAAGCTGCAAGCTACATTTTTTGGTCGAAAATGGAAAGGTGTTGAAATTGGACGTAATTCGAGATTCGTAAATCGAGCGTCGCTTGATTTTATCGATTCAAGTTGAATCAATGTTTGCAGCTCATTATTGGTTAAAAGTTAAACTATTGCAAATGTATGCTGCGCTGAAGTCTTCAGACTTCAGCGCAGCTGTCTCGGAAGCGCAAGCTGTCCCGGAGTCACTATCTCTGTTTAAGTTTAAGTGCATGTTTAAGTTTTAAGATTGGGGCAATTGCCATCACTCTAGCTATTTGCTGTCGTTTACCCCTCATAATCCGACTTTTAACCTTACTTTGCTACTCACCACTCACTACTTACCACTTACCACTTCCCAATTCAAAATATTTTCGCAAATTTGCAGTTATTCCACATTCAATGATTCCGCAGACTCCTTTTCGTCGAACAGCAAGGTTGGGCCTTGTATTCCTGTTGCCTTTGGCAATGGCTTGGACTTCTTGTTCTCAAACAAAGGATACTCTTATTAACCGTACTTGTCATAATCTAAGTGCGCATTATAATGGATATTACAATGCCGGAATTAAGCTAGAAGAGGCGACTGATAAATTAGCAGAGTCGCATATTGATCATTATGACCGTATTTTATCTGTTTTTCAATATGCCGATGCTACCAAAGCGAAAGCAATTTATCCTCAGTTAGAGGATGCGATGAAACGTACAAAGACTGCAATCGAACATCATACTATAATTGACAAACGCGGAAACGAAAAACCCGCTTCTGAAAAATGGATCGACGACAACTATTTGTTGTATGGAAAGTGCCAGTTTTTTAAGCACGATTATTTTGAGGCAATGGCAACTTTCAAATATGTTGAATCGACATATAGAAAAGAAGAAGGCCGACATTTGGGTTCTTTATGGCAGGCAAAAACTTTTCTTGAACTTACTCAGTTGAGAGAAGCAGAAGAGAAACTGGACTACGTTCGTAACCAAAATGATTTTCCAAAAAGTAGTAAATGGGAGTTGGAAGCAGTAAATGCTGACTTTTATTTACAGACAAAAAATTACGAGAAAGCAGCGTATCATTTAAAACGTGCTGCAGATCTAGTAAAGAAGCGCGACACAAAAATTCGTTGGCTTTTTATTCTTGCGCAATTACATCAGGAAAAAGGAGAATTCAAACAAGCTTTTGATCTCTATACAAGAGTTGTAAAAATGAATCCGAAATATGAAGTTGGATTCAATGCACGTTTGAATCGCGCACGTTGTTCAGATGGAAGTTCGGGGAATAATTTGACGGTTCGTAAAGAACTTGAGAAAATGGAAAAAGATATTAAGAATAAAGACTTCTTAGATCAGATCTATTTTGCATTTGCCGGACTATCAAAGAATGAGGGAGACGAACAGGGGCAAATTGATTACTTGAATAAATCGGTAAGGGCAAGTACAACTAATGTAAATCAAAAAGCATTATCGTACCTTGAATTAGGAAAAATTGCATTTACAAAACGTGAATACCGAATTGCTCAAGCATATTATGATAGTACAACTACGAATCTTTCTAACGACTATCCTGATTACACTGAAATCTTAAATCGCAGAAATAGTCTTACCAAATTGGTAAAGAATATGCGCATTATTGAGAATGAAGATAGCCTTCAGCGCATGGCGAAACTTACTCCTTTGGAAAGGCAGCGTATGGTAGATGAGGTTTTTCAACAGGAAGAAGAAGCAAGGAAAAAAGCCGAAGAAGAGAAGCAAGCGAATCAGATCTTCCATGAATCAGATCCAAAAACAGTCAACGAATTAAATCGTGGAACCGGTTCGAACTGGTATTTTTATAATGCACAAGCAATCGGACTTGGATTTAATGAGTTCTTAAAAAAGTTCGGTGACAGAAAGCTGGAAGATAATTGGAGAAGAATCAATAAGCAATCAAATGATCCTGTTCAGGAAAACGTAGAGTTGGAGAAAATTGAGGATATAAATGGCAAAGATGATTCTTTGGCACAAAATGGTGATGCAAAAGAAATTCGTAAAGCTGAAATGTTGAAAGCAATTCCTGCTGACAAAGAAGCGATCGACAAATCAACAGGAAAGATCATTGAAGCATATTACACAATTGGATTGATCTATCGAGAACAACTTTATGATCTTGCAGCAGCAGCAGAATCGTTTGAAGCTTTATTGAAAAGATTTCCGGATTGCAAGTATACATTACAATGCTACTATCAGCTATATCGAATTTATGCAGGCATTGCTGTAAATGCTCAGTATAAAGGTCCGAGCGTTGTAAATAAAGAACGTGCAGATTATTTCAAGAATATTATTCTTACCAAACACGGCGACACTGAATATGCAGAGATCATTCGTAACCCGAATTATGCGATCGATAAAGCAAATCAAAAAACAGAACTTGAATTGTTTTACGAAGAGACATATCGCAAATATTTGAATGGAGAATACCAGGCTGTGATTCAGCGTAAATCAGAATCAGATTCAAGATTTCCAAAAAGTATTTTAGCTCCGCAATTTGAATTATTGAAAGCATTAGCCATTGGTAAAACACAGCCACTTTCAACTTTCGAAGCATCACTTTTAGAGGTGATTAAAAATAATTCAGAAGATCCTGTAAAAGATCGTGCACAAGAAATACTAGATGCTATTCATGCAAGAGGAACCACTCCTCCGCCTGTTGAATCTCCAACCGGTAAGTCTAAAGAACAAACAACTGAAAATGCAGTTGCCCCAACAGAAGTAGTTGCTGCCGTAAGCGCATTCAAATACAATCCGGATACAGTACATTTTGTAGTTGTCATTTTCCAAAATATCGGAGGAGCGATTGATCCACTGCGATTCAAAACAAAGTTGTCGAATTTTAATTCAACAAACTATGGGTCAAAATCAATTCAAGTGCAAGATCTTTTATTCGGCCCGCGTAATAAAATATTTGTTCTACGATCTTTTGCTAACAAAGCAGATGCATTGAGTTACAATACTTCTTTGTACGATAATGACGATGTTTATGGAAACGTAAGCGTCGATAATTATCAAGAGTATGTAATTTCAGCCAACAACCTTTCCGAACTTATTCGTCAAATGAAGACTGAAGAGTATGAGGATTTTTATAGGAATTTTTATCGGTGAAAAAGCGAGTAGTGATTGGTAAGTGGTGAGTAGTAATGCTTGCTTTGATTTGGAAAGACTCTATATTTCGGCCTTTTTAATTAAAATTTGCAACCAACTTTTGTTTCAGGTTAATAAAAAGTAAGGACGTTTTTTCTTTGAAATGATCTTCCTAGGCAATCATAGTTATATGAAAAGTAATTTTAAGGGTAAAATTCAACCTTTATTTAAAAAAGAGCCAAACAATGTACAGTTTCTAATTTGAAAAACAAATCAAAAGAAGAACAAAAATAAAAATTTTCAAAATGTATGGTAAAGAAATTCGGATACATTTACATTCATCAATTTTCATTGATATCTACAATTTTTTATTTTTAATAAATAACCAAACGTTCAATATAAATTATTTTACTAACCAAAATCTTAAAACATGAACAAAAAACCCACCACACAACCGCTATCAAAAACAAGGCGCAGATGCTTTCATAGAAAGTTGCTGAGCAAGCCTACATCCCAAGGCTTAGTATAACAGGGAATGATTAATTTACTTTTAATCTTAAACATACACAAAATGAAAACAACTAAAACGATATCTACTAAACTAGTAGTTATTCTATTACTTCTGTTTGCTTTTTTTCCCGTCGAAAAATCTATAGCTTCCAGTGCTGCTCCATATCCGGTAAGAGTTACTCAAAAGGACGGGACTATGATTACAGTTCTTTTGCAAGGTGATGAACATTTAAAGTGGGCAAAGACAATGGATAATTATACACTTGTGTTTAATAGCATGGGAATTTATGAATATGGGAAAATAGATGCTTCTGGCGACCTAGTTCCTTCCGGCGTTAAAGCACATGATGTTTCAAATCGGACACAGCGTGAACTTGCTTTTATAACGACTATTGCAAAGAACCTTACTTATAACCGTTCGCAAGTTAATATTGTGCAACAGATAATAAGAAACAGTACTCCTAACACCACTACAGCATTTCCTACTACAGGAAACCGAAAACTTATTTGTGTATTAATAGGATTTACAGACTTGGCATTTACAAAAACCCAGGCTGAATTTCAAAACCTTTTTAACCAAGTGGGTTATAGTGCC
>JANOBV010000057.1:0-1407 GCA_031411835.1 Bacteroidota bacterium
ATTCACAAACGACGTATCAAAATCCAAAGAAGTTTTTATTATCGGTTTTGGTCCTGCAGGGATGTTTGCTGCATTGAAATTAATTGAAGCAGGAATAAAACCTGTAGTGATTGAACGCGGAAAAGATGTTCAGAGAAGAAGACGTGATCTTGCACTCATTAATCGCGAAGGAATTGTAAACGAGGACTCGAATTATTGTTTCGGCGAAGGCGGCGCAGGAACATATAGCGACGGAAAATTGTATACGCGTTCCAATAAACGTGGTGATATCAATCGAATCCTAGATATTTTGATCGAACATGGCGCCGATCCCGATATTCGTGTTGATGCTCATCCGCATATTGGAACAAATAAACATCCGCAATTAGTTGAAGCGATTCGTAAAACGATCATGGATGCAGGCGGAGAAATTTTATTTGAGACGAGATTGGAAGACATTCTTCTGAATGAAAATAAGATCAAAGCGCTCCAACTTAAAAATTTGAACAACAATGAAATTATTGAACGAAGTTGTGAGAAAGTAATTCTAGCAACCGGACATTCAGCACGCGACATTTATGAGCTACTTGAAAAACGAAAAATAAGAATCGATGCAAAACCATTTGCACTAGGAGTGCGAATTGAACATCCGCAAGAGATCATTGACAAAGTTCAATATCATTGTGACATAAGAAGTTCGTTTTTACCACCGGCCTCCTACTCGCTTACACATCAGCACGACAAACGCGGAGTGTATTCATTTTGTATGTGTCCCGGTGGAATCATTGCGCCGGCAGCAACAGCATCAGGAGAAATTGTGGTGAATGGTTGGTCGCCATCGAAAAGAAATAATCCATTTGCAAATTCGGGAATGGTAGTAAGCATAGAGCCGAAAGACTACGAGCGATTTGCAGCATCGGGAAATCTGGCAGCATTGCGTTATCAGCAAGAAGTGGAACAACGTTCATTCAAACACGGCGGTGGAAATCTCAAAGCACCCGGACAACGACTGATCGATTTCGTGAATGGAAAAGTTTCATCAAGTCTGCCTGTAAATTCATATCACCCCGGAACAACTTCTGTTGATCTAACTGACACACTTCCTTCTGTCGTTTCAATTGCATTAAAAGAAGCATTGAAAGCCTTTGGAAAAAAGATGAAGCCATATTTTACGAATGAAGCAATATTAGTTGCAACAGAATCGCGTACATCATCGCCGGTTCGTATTCCTCGTGATCCGGAAACGTTACAACATCCGGAGATTGTTGGGCTTTATCCGTGTGGTGAAGGCGCTGGATATGCTGGCGGAATTGTTTCGGCGGCTATGGATGGGGAGAATTGTGCTGTGGCGGCAGGGAGTTAATTTTATAAATAATGTTTAGTTCAGTTTGAGTTGGAGTTTGTAGTGTGAAGTGTGTTGAAAGTAAC
>JANOBV010000058.1:0-12680 GCA_031411835.1 Bacteroidota bacterium
AATCTAACCTAGGATGAAAATGAACTTTCGTTTACTTTTGACTGCAGCTTTTCTGTTTGCAGCTTCACTAACTTTTGCCCAACGCGGCCCAACTTATCAGGCTGATTTAGCATTCGACAAAGGTGATTATCATGATGCTGCAGCTCTTTACAAGAAAGCCTTTACAAAGGAAAAGAACAAAGCAAAACGCGCCGAAGTCATTTACAAAGTGGCTGAATCATATCGTTTGACGAATGATTACAAAAATCAGGAAGTTTGGTATGCGAAAGCGATCAAAGCGAATTACAAAGATCCTGCATGTATTCTTCACTATGCAGATGCCTTGAAAATGAATGGCAAATACGATGAAGCCATTGTACAATACACAGCATTTCAAAAAGATTCTCCAAATGATCCTCGCGGTGAAAATGGAATTAAATCTTGTCAACAAGCACAAAAGTGGAAAGACAAACCGACTCGCTATCGTGTATTGAATGTTGCTCCAATCAACACAAAATATTCTGATTTCTCAGCTGCATATTCTAACAAAGATCATCGCCATATCATTTTCACTTCTGCTCGTCAGGAGTCGATTGGAAAAAATAATGATGGTGGTACCGGAGAAAAATTCCAGGATCTTTATGAAGCAGCAGTTGACAAAAAAGGGAAGTGGAGTAGTCCGAAGCCATTGCTTGAACCAATCAATTCAGGTTCGAATGATGGTGGTGCATCAATGGATTCAAAAGGTGTAGATATGTTCTTCACTCGTTGTGATGCTGAAAAAGGTAAATTCGGAACATGTGAAATATTTTACACAAAACGTAAAGGACAAACATTTGATGAGCCAAAACTAATTCCACTTGCTGCTGATAGTTTTACCGTTGGACAACCATCACTTTCTGCAGATGAACAAACATTGTACTTCACTTCAAACATGCCAGGTGGACAAGGCGGAAAAGATATTTGGTTGACTAAATACGACAAGAAAAGTAAAAGCTGGGGAGCTCCAATTAATGCCGGCGACAAGATCAATACAGAATACGATGAAATGTTCCCATACATTGCCGGGGACAGCACATTATATTTTTCTTCGAAAGGCCATATTGGAATGGGCGGATTAGATGTCTTCAGTTCAAAAATGTCGAACGGTATTTTTGAAGAACCTATTAATTTAAAATATCCGATCAACACATCATACGATGATTTCTCATATGTAATCGATGAAACAACAGGCGACAAAGGATTCTTGTCTTCTGATCGTGATGGCGGAAAAGGAAGTGATGATATTTATTCATGGAACTTACCTCCACTTCTATTTACTGTATCAGGAAGAGTTTATGATGCAGATACAAAAGGAAATGTTGAAGGTGCGACAATTGAATTATTCGGAAGTGATGGTTCATCAGTTCCTCTTAAAACAGATAAAACAGGTGCCTATAAATTTGACTTGAAACCGGAAACATCTTATCGTTTATCAGCTCAAATGCCAAACTATCTGAATAAATATATTGAAGTAACAACTGTTGGTCTAGAGCAATCAAAAGATTTCATTGGCGATTTCGATTTTGCACTTCGCTCCACATTACGTGCAATTGAGCTGCCGGAAGTATATTATGATCTTGGCAAATGGGATCTTCGTCCAGAATCTAAAAAAGCTCTTGATGGTCTAGTAGAAACATTGAAAGAGAATCCAACGATCGTGGTTGAGATTGGTTCACATACCGATTCACGTCCTATTCCAATGACGAATGAATTACTCTCACAACGACGTGCTGAATCAGTTGTAAATTATTTAGCACAGCATGGAATAGAAAAAGATCGTTTGTCATTCAAAGGTTATGCTGCTACACAGCCACGTTCACTTGATAAAGACATGGGAAGTTTCAAATCAGGAAGTGTATTGGATGAGAAATTCATCATCGGGCTTTCTTCAAACAAATTAAAAGAAGAGGCGCATCAAATGAATCGTCGTACAGAGTTCCGTGTATTAAGAACGAACTATGTAAAAGGTCAATCGGCTACTGATGATATAAATATTCAACAACCGGTGGCTACGATGGTTGATTCTTCAGGAGTAAAAGCTGTTGAAGACGCTTCAGTCGCAACAAAAGTTGAAGCGAAAGATGCTGCAACCGGAGAAGTTGTACCAGGAACTACTACAGTTGTAACTGCACCAAAAGCAGCAGGCGAACTTTATGTTGTGAAAAAGAATGACACGTATACAAGTATTGCGAAAGCAAACAGTATGACTGTAAAAGATCTTAAAGCACTTAATGGATTAAAAGGTGAAGTGATATTTGATGGAATGGAATTGAAGATCACTCCTGATGGCGACTATACAGATTATGATAAAAAATTCCGCGTTCTTGAAAAAGGAGAAGACAGCTACAGTGTTGTTGCGAAAAAAATAAATATGAAAACTGCTGACCTTAAGAAATTAAATAAAGGAGTTGACGAAGGCACTTTCCGTCCGGGAAAGAAAATTCGCATCGCTCAGTAATCAGATCTATATTAAAAAAAGCTGCTCCAAAAGAGCAGCTTTTTTTATGCCTTCTTTTTATTGATTTTAAAGACATTATAGAGGCTATTCGAGCCGGAAAATAGTAGAGAATGGCAAAGTATTCCGTACTTTTGCAGTCAATTGAACCAGCCACAATAAGTATGTCGGGAAATTATGCATTAAGAGGTGTTTCTGCCACCAAAGAGGATGTTCATGCTGCAATTAGTGGCTTGGATAAAGGCCTGTTTCCGGAAGCATTTTGCAAAATTGTGCCAGACTATTTATCAAATAGTAAGGATCATTGTCTAGTCATGCATGCAGATGGTGCAGGAACGAAATCTTCACTTGCTTATGCGTACTGGAAAGAAACCGGTGACTTATCAGTTTGGAAAGGAATTGCTCAAGATGCCATTGTAATGAATCTGGACGACTTGATTTGTGTTGGCGCATCGAATAACATTCTTCTCAGTTCAACAATTGGAAGAAATAAAAATCTGATTCCCGGTGACGTTATTACAGCATTGATCAAAGGCACAGAAGAAATTTTGCAAAACCTTCGTGAGCAAAATATTGATATTCATTTGACAGGAGGAGAGACTGCTGATGTTGGTGATCTTGTAAGAACAGTTATTGTTGATTCAACAGTTGTTTGTCGAATGAAACGAACTGAAGTAATCACAACAAAAAATATTCAAGCCGGAGATGTCATCGTAGGACTTTCGTCGTTTGGGAAAGCAACCTATGAAAGTGAATACAATGGTGGAATGGGAAGTAACGGCTTGACTTCTGCACGTCACGATGTATTTAGTAAAGAAGTTGCAAAGAAATTTCCTGAAACCTACGACAACTCATTAAATGAGAAAGTGATTTATTCAGGAAGTAAATCACTAACAGACAAAATAGAAGTTGAGTATAAAGATGAAAAAGGAATTCTACGTAACGAAAAAATAGACGCCGGAAAACTAGTTCTCTCCCCTACTCGTACCTATGCGCCAGTTATTCAAAAAATGATTGCTGAATGCAAAAGTGAAATACATGGCATCATTCATTGCAGTGGCGGCGGACAAACGAAGATCAATCATTTCAACAAGAATCTTCGAATAGTGAAAGATAATTTATTCGAATTACCACCGCTTTTCAAATTGATTCAAAGTGAAAGCAAAACAGATTGGAAAGAAATGTACCAAGTGTTTAACATGGGACACAGAATGGAAATTTATTGTTCTGCTGAAACTGCGAAATCGGTTATAGCTATTTCAAAGAGTTTCAATATCGACGCACAAATAGTTGGTCGTTGCGAATCTGCTGATCATAAAAGTTTGACGATTACTTCTCCTTACGGAGAATTTCAATATTAAAATAAATTCAGGCGAGTAAGTCTGAGAGAAAGAAAACAAAATGCTATTAGATAAATTAGAAGCGATCAAGAATAGATTCGAAGATGTAGAAAGGGAGATCAGTTCGCCTGAAGCAATGTCTGACATGAAGCGCTTTGCCCAATTGAATCGTGAATACAAAGAACTTCAAGTCATAGTTGAGAGGTATACATTATACAAAGATGTAAAAAGTAATCTTGAACATGCGCGGGAATTAGTCACAACAGAAAAAGATGACGAATTCCGTGACATGGCAAAAATGGAATACGACGAGTTGACTGCACAAAGTGAGAAGATGGAAGACGAGATCAAACTCTTATTGATCCCAAAAGATCCGGAAGATCAGAAGAATGCCATCGTTGAAATTCGTGCGGGGACAGGTGGTGATGAAGCTTCTATTTTTGCAGGCGAGTTATATAGAATGTATCAAAAGTTTTGCGAACGCAAAGGTTTGAAAACCGAGCTTGTCGATTTTACTGACGGAACATCAGGTGGATTCAAAGAGATCATTTTTAATGTAAGTGGACCAAGTGCATATGGCATCATGAAATACGAAAGTGGTGTACATCGTGTACAACGTGTTCCTCAAACAGAAACACAAGGACGAGTGCATACATCGGCAGCAACGGTTGCAGTTTTGCCTGAGGCCGATGAATTCGATATTGATGTAAAAGCAAATGATGTCAGAAAAGATTTATTCTGTTCATCAGGTCCCGGTGGTCAGTCGGTAAATACAACTTACTCTGCCGTTCGTTTAACACACATTCCAACTGGAATCGTTGCGCAGTGCCAGGATCAAAAATCGCAGATCAAAAATTTCGAGAAAGCTATGACAGTATTGCGTTCACGTATTTATGAATTGGAATATAACAAAGTGATGGAAGAAAGAGCTCGTCAACGCAAGACGATGGTCTCCAGTGGCGATCGTTCAGCAAAGATTCGCACTTATAATTATCCTCAGAGCAGAATTACAGATCACCGAATTGGATTAACGATGTATAATTTACAAACGTTCATTGATGGAGATATTGGGGAGATGATAGATGCATTGCAGGTGGCGGAGAATGCAGAGCGACTGAAAGAAGGAATGATCTAATAGTGAATAGTGAATAGTGAATAGCGAATTGCGAATTGCGAGTACCAATTTTCGAAAGACGAAAAACAAAATACGAACAAATCAAACGAATGATATCCGAACCGGCGAAAAAAAATCGACAAGTGGTAGATAAAAAAATACTTGCTAAGGCATATGAATTGATGTCTACAGCGCGTGCGATGTCTGATCTTTATGAAGAGAAATCGCAAATCACTCAAAAGTATGTTCATGCTACATCTCGTGGACATGAAGCTATTCAGTTGGCTTTGGGAATGCAATTAAAAGCCTGTGATTATTTATCAGCTTACTACAGAGACGACAGCACGTTACTCGGAATTGGTTTGCAGCCCTATGAATTAATGTTACAACTTTTAGCAAAACGTGATGATCCATTTTCAGGAGGCAGAACGTATTATTGTCACCCGAGTTTGAATCGCGATGACTTGCCTAAAATTCCGCATCAATCATCAGCTACAGGAATGCAAGCTATACCGACTACCGGTTTAGCAATGGGAGTTCAGTACAAAGAAAAGATGGGATTAGCAGATCCATCACAAAAAGATAAATCAGTAGTAGTTTGTTCACTTGGTGATGGATCAATCACAGAAGGAGAAGTTGCAGAAGCTTTTCAAATGGCAGTTTTGAAGCAGATGCCAATACTATATTTAGTTCAGGATAATGAATGGGATATATCAGCACATTCAAAAGAGATCCGAGCAATGGACGCTCCAGAATATGCAAAAGGTTTTCCCGGATTAGAAGTACGATCAATTGATGGAACAGATTTCGTGAAGTCATATGAAACAATAAATGAAGTTCTAAATATCATTAGAAAAGAAAGGCGTCCGTTTTTAGTTCACGCAAAAGTTCCTTTGTTAGGACATCATACAAGTGGCGTAAGAAGAGAATGGTACAGACACGATTTGGAAGAAGATAAAAAACGTGATCCACTTCCGCGTTTTAGAGGAGAATTATTGAAATCAGGTTTTGCGGAAAAAGAATTAAAAGATATAGAAGAAAAAGCAGCCGTCAAAGTTGCTTCAGATTTTGAAAAGGCAATGAAAGCTGAAGATCCAAGACCGGAAGATCTTTTTAATTTCGACTATGCTCCTACTCCTGTTACTGAAGAAAAAGGTGAACGTGAACCGAAAGGAAAAGAAAAAACCTTGATGGTAGATTGCGCTTTGTTTGCAGTACAGGAATTGATGAACAAGCACAAAGAATGTTTACTCTATGGACAAGACGTAGGTGCAAGATTAGGCGGAGTATTCCGCGAAGCAGCAACACTTGCACAAAAATTTGGTGACGACAGAGTATTTAATACACCAATACAAGAAGCATTTATTATTGGCAGTACAGTTGGAATGAGTGTAGCAGGATTGAAACCGATTGTAGAAGTTCAGTTTGCCGATTACATCTGGCCGGGACTTAATCAACTTTTTACAGAAGTAAGTCGTTCGTATTATTTGAGTAACGGCAAATGGCCGGTGAGTTGTATCATCCGTGTTCCGATTGGTGCTTATGGTAGTGGTGGTCCATACCATTCTTCTAGTGTTGAAAGTGTACTTACAAATATTCGAGGAATAAAGATTGCTTATCCATCGACAGGAGCTGATTTAAAAGGCTTAATCAAGTCAGCATATTACGATCCGAATCCATGTGTAATTCTTGAGCACAAAGGTTTGTATTGGTCGAAGATCAAAGGCACTGAAGATGCAAAAACAATAGAGCCTGATGAAAATTATATTATTCCATTTGGAAAGGCAAGAATAGTTCAAACCGCACAGCCTGGAAAAGAAACTACGCTTTCGATTATTACATATGGTATGGGAGTTTATTGGGCGAAAAATGCATCAAAGAAGTTTCCTGGACGAATTGAGATAATTGATCTTCGCACAATAAATCCAATTGATGAAGAATCTATATTGACATCAGCAAAAAAACACGGTCGATGTTTAGTTGTTACAGAAGAACCAGTATCAAATTCTTTTGCTCTATCGATTGCAGGAATGATCAGTAATAAGTGTTTTGAATTTCTGGATTCCCCGGTTGGAATTATTGGTTCGGAGAATCTTCCTGCCATTCCTCTTAATTCAATTTTAGAATTTACAATGATTCCAAATGCCGAAAAAGTTGAAAAAAAGATAGACGAATTGTTAAAGTACTAGTGTAATGAATTTGCTAATTTCATTTTAAAATTGAAGTTTAATAATAAAATGTAAGACCTATTATTCAAAATAATAGGTTTTTTTGTTTTATTAATCTAATGTTAAATTTTTTCGTAGTGTAAGGAAAAGCAATAGAATCAGTACTTTTAAGGTTGTTAATGGTCTTAGTTTGTAAAAGAATCAAACGCACGTATGAAAACCTTAAATTTACTTTTCAATAAAGGAAAGTCCCTCCTTTGTATATTAGTGATATTATCCAATATCACAAACGCACAGAGTTTCAAATGGGCCAGACAAGGAAGTTCAGAAGGTTATGATTATGGTAATGCTATAACATCCGACGACTCAGGAAATGTTTATGTAACAGGACAATTAGAATTTACGTGCAACTTCGGTGGCGGTGTACAATTCAATTCTGCCGGGAAGCATGATATCATTTTAGGAAAGTACGGAACTGATGGTACTTTAAAATGGATGAAGCGCGCAGGAGGACAAGGCGGTGACGTTGGTTGGGGAATTGGAATTGACAATCAAGGAAATATTTATTCTACCGGTGAATTTGAATTGACCTCAGGATGGGGTCCGGGTGATTCAATGACTGTCGCAGGAAGTAATGATATTTTTCTAACTAAGCATTCCAATTCAGGAACACTTCTATGGTATAAAAGATTTGGCGGAGGTAGTGATGACAAATCGCGTGCATTGGCAACGGACGCAAACGGTAACAGCTACGTCACAGGATATTTTACAAGTTCAGCAAATTTTGATGGCACAAATCTAACTAGTAATAACAACAGCAATGATGTTTTCATTATGAAAGTTGATGCAAGCGGAAATGTTGATTGGGTAAAAAAAGGTGGTGGTTCAAAAGAAGATCGCGGTCGTGGAGTTGTACTAGACAGACAAGGAAATGTTTTCATAACAGGAACTTTTACTACATCTGCAACATTCAATGGAACAACGATAACTTCTTTAGGAAAAAATAGTTTGTTCGTTGCTAAATATGATAACTCAGGAAATTTTCAATGGGTAAAAGGAGCGGGAACATGTTGTGATACTACTCGAGGAAATGCAATAAGTGTTGATGCAAATGGCGATGTTTATATTGCCGGCTATTTTAAAGATAATACAACTATAGGAAGCAGTTCATTCAATACATTCGGATCTTCTGACGTATTCGTAGCAAAATACGATGGAAGTAATGGAAATGTATTATGGGCTAAACAAGCCGGTGGACCATATGAGGACATCGCATTTGCATGCGCTTTTGATACTGTCAAAAATCAATTATATGTAACAGGACAAATTGACGATCATGGAAATTTCGGGTCTATCTATGTTGGTGCAGCCGGAAATAGAGATGTGTTTACCGCTGCTTACGATGCAAGCGGAACTGAACTTTGGGCAAGGCCAGGCGGAGGAAATCAAAGAGATGCCGGACAAGCAATAACATATGATACATTGGGAAATATTTATACAACAGGTTTTTTCAATGACACAGCCTCTTTCGGTCCATCGGTCCTACAAGGATATCCGCTTGCCGATTTCTACGTTGCGAAAATGGCCCCTCCACTTTCAACGCAACCTACAACGAATGCATCTGTAGTAACTGCGGCGTTAGCAAATTGTAACGACATTCAATTAAATTTTACCGCTGGAAATGGAACACGAAGAATAGTAATTGCGCATGCCGTTTCAACAGTAAATGTTTTACCCGTTGATGGAACGTACTATACAGCATCAAGTACATTCGGAGCCGGAACAGATCTTGGTTCAGGTAACTTTGTTGTGTATGATGGCACGGGAACTAGTGCTACGATAACAGGTGTTACCGCAGGAACAAATTATTACTTCGGTGTCTTTGAATATAACGGTGTAGGTTATGCATCAAATTATTTATTGCCATCATTCGGAGTAACGAATTTTACACCTTCTGGATTTTCAATAACGGCAAGTGTATTTCAAAATACAATTTGCAATGGAGCTTCCACTCTATTGCATTCAAGTCCCAATGCAACTTCATATTCATGGTCACCATCGAATGGACTTTCATCATTAACTGATTCTGTAGTTTCAGCTTCACCATCCAGTACAACAACTTATACTGTTACAGCAACAAATGGAAGTGGATGTACAGCATCACAAACATTAGCAATAACAGTTAATCAATTACCGACAGTTAGTTTTTCATCACCGGCAACTGTGTGCGACAATTCTGCACCAGTATCTTTGACAACAGGTTCTCCTACTGGTGGAATATATTCAGGTAATGGAGTAAGTGGAGGGTTATTCAATCCCTCTACTGCAGGGATAGGTTCAACAAATTTAACATATACTTATACAGACGTAAATAATTGTTCCGCATCAGCAAATGCTTCTATCACTGTTATCGCAGGTCCTGCAGTAACACAAGCTGCATTCAATCCAATTTGTCAAGGAGCATCTTTGCTTACACTGACAGGTGGATCTCCTACAGGTGGTGTATATTCAGGAACGGCAGTTAGTAATGGGAAATTCAATCCATCACTAGCAGGTGCCGGTACACATACAATTACATACACTTACACTAGTGGTGGATGCTCCTCATCAGTGAATTCTGAAATAGTTGTTAATCCAACACCAACTGTTTCACTTGCGACATTCTCACCAGTTTGTATAAATTCATCACCCATCACTTTGAGTGGTGGATCACCCACAGGAGGAAATTATTCGGGTACACAAGTTAGTAGTGGAGTATTCAATCCACAAACAGCCGGAGTTGGAACATATCTAATCACGTATTCATACACTAACGGAAATGGATGCCTCAATTCTGCAAGTTCAAACATCGTAGTGAATTCACTTCCTGTAGTAACACTTGCGAGCATTAGTCCTGTTTGTGTAAATGCATCACCGGTTACACTTTCAGGTGGTAGTCCGGCCGGTGGATCGTACAGTGGTACTGGAGTAAGCAGTGGAATATTCAATCCCACTGCAGCGGGAACTGGATCAACAAGTATTACATATACATATGCTAATTCGAATGGCTGTCAATCCACGGCATCAACAAGTGTCACTGTTAATTCAGTACCAACAGTGACACTTGCAGCACTCTCTTCTGTTTGTCAGAATGGAAGTGCAGTTACATTGTCGGGTGGATCACCATCAGGTGGTACATACAGCGGAACAGGTGTAACAGGAAATTCTTTTAATCCAACTACAGCAGGTACAGGAACATTTACAATTACATATTCTTATACGAATGCATCCGGTTGTTCGGGTACAGGAACGAATTCTATAACGGTAAATCCAACACCAACAGTTTCATTGACGGTTCCAACTTCTGTATGCGTGAATGGTTCACCAATTACATTAACAGGTGGAAGTCCTTCAGGTGGAACATACGGCGGCACTGGAGTTAGTGGCGGAGTATTCAATCCGGCAACAGCAGGATCAGGAACTAAAACGATTACTTACACATATACAAGTACGTCAGGATGCACTGCAAATGCAAGTTCCCAAATTGTAGTGACTACTCAACCGACAGTAACACTTGCAAACTTTCAAGCAGTATGTAACGGTTCATCTCCTGTTACATTGTCTGGTGGATCACCAACAGGTGGTGTGTATTCCGGAAACGGAATTACAAACGGCATTTTCAATCCGGCATCAGTTGGAATTGGAAACACAACCGTAACATATACTTATACAGATGCAGGAGGATGTTCAGGAACTGCAACAAATACAATTACCGTAAATGCAGGAGCAGCAGTAACGCTTTCATCATTCAGTCCGTTGTGTGCGAATTCGTCAGCGATAACATTATCAGGCGGATCACCGGCAGGTGGAACATACAGTGGAACAGGAGTCAGCGGTACAACATTCAATCCTGCAACATCAGGAGCCGGAACATTTGCAATTACATACTCATATACGAATGCAAATGGGTGTGTAAGTTCAGCGCAGTCATCAATGGTTGTAAATGCAGTAACTGCTGCTGCAATGTCAACACCAACGGCAGTTTGTAATAACACAAGTTCATTTACACTAACTGGTGGAACACCAACAGGCG
Source organism: Bacteroidota bacterium (assembly GCA_031411835.1). Taxonomy (GTDB): domain Bacteria; phylum Bacteroidota; class Bacteroidia; order AKYH767-A; family 2013-40CM-41-45; genus JADKIH01. The sequence goes on from JANOBV010000058.1 coordinate 11,171, forward strand.
GAAATTATACTGGAACAGGAGTGAGTTCAAACAACTTCTCACCTTCTGTTGCAGGAGTTGGCACAACAACGATCACATATACATATACGAATGCACAGGGGTGTGTATCAACAGCAACTGCTAGTCAGGTTGTAAATGCAGCACCAACCGTTACCTTAGGAAGTTTCTCGAATGTATGCTCGAATGCATCAGCAATTACACTTGCAGGTGGTAGTCCGAGCGGAGGAACATACTCAGGTAACGGCGTGAGCGGAACAACGTTCACTCCATCTATTGCAGGGCCGGGTACAACTACGATTACGTATAGCTATACGAATGCACAAAGTTGTGCTGCTACAGCAAATTCTTCAATTGTTGTTGATGCAGCACCGAATGTAACATTGAGTAGCATCACTCCTCTTTGTACAAATAGCGGAGCACAAACACTTACGAATGGTAGTCCATCAGGAGGAACTTATTCCGGAACAGGTGTATCAGGAAATATATTCACACCAACGAATGCAGGAACGACAACACTTACCTACTCTGTTACTGCAGCGAATGGTTGCAGTAATTCAGCACAAACAATCATTGTTGTAAATTTAATTCCGGTAGTGACGCTTAGTAATTTTGCTTCTGTATGCATCAATGGTTCACCTGTAACATTATCAGGCGGACAACCGAGTGGTGGTGTGTATAGCGGAACAGGAGTTAGTGGCGGAGTGTTTAATCCTGCAAGTGGTTCAGGCTTGCATACGATCACATACACATATACGAATGCAAACAGTTGTTCCAATTCAACAACAGCAAACATAATTGTGAATCCGGCGCCGATAGTAAGTCTTGGTCGTGATACATTAGTTTGCGGAAATGCGACAGTAGTATTAAATGCAGGATCAGGATTTACGACCATACAATGGTCGACCGGTTCAACTGCAAGTAGCATTACAGTTGACAGTTCAGGAGTAGGATTCGGAACAAAGTCAATCATTGTAACTGTGACAAACAGTGCAGGATGTTTAGGAAGAGATACAGTACAAATTACATTTGACAATTGCAATGGAATAGAAACATCGCACGAACCGTCTTTTGGAGTTTATTTTTATCCGAATCCGTTCAACGGCAATTTCCACATTCTTTGTGAACGTACACTAGACTACAACATCTATGATATTAGCGGACGATTAATTGAATCGAGAAAAGATATTCAAGGGAATTATGAAACTGGAGATTGTCTTGCAGCGGGGACTTATTTTATTGAGTTTAGTAATAAGGATCAAAGGAGAGTTTATCAGCTTGTGAAAGCAACAGGGAAATATTAATTAATAATGAATAATGAGGCTCAACAATCTCGCCGACGGGTTGTTGGGTCTTTTTTGTTTTAAACTACAAATGAATTTTCTCTTTAAAACGACGAAGAAGAATTTGGAAATTTTATTGAAATACTGTAATTTTAATCGAATTGAATCGCAAAGTTTGAAATAATTTCAATAATAAAAACTTTTATTAGTATGAAGAATTTAGGGCTAAT
>JANOBV010000059.1:0-12965 GCA_031411835.1 Bacteroidota bacterium
AGAGGAATTTGTTCTTTGGTTCCCGGAATAGCCGGATTAAGTGAGAACATTGAAGCAATAAGTATTGTCGACAAATTTTTAGAACATAGCCGAATATTTATTTTCTGTCATGGTGGCGAAGAAAAATATTATTTGTCATCCGGCGATTGGATGAATCGAAATCTTGATTTTCGATCAGAGGTCGCTGTGCCGATTTATGACAAAAAATTGCAATCACAGTTAATGGAATATGTTAAAATTCAATTCCGTGATAACGCCAAAGCTCGTCTTCATTCGCTTGAAAATGTGAATGAGTATGTTCATAACAGAGGCCGATCCTATAAAGCGCAGGATGAAATTTACAAATGGATTCTTAACTTGCAATCTCAACCGAGCAGGATTCAGAAAGCAAAAAACACGAATTCAGGAGTAAATAAAAAAGATGGATATCGGAAATAAAATTTTAAAGTATGCGGCAATTGACATTGGCTCCAATGCAGTTCGACTTTTGTTGTGCAATGCAGTTGAGGAGCATGGTGTAGTACATTTTAAAAAATCAGAGCTTATTAGAATCCCTTTGCGGTTAGGTGAAGATGTTTTTCGTACAGGATTTATTAGTGACGCGAAGTGTGAGCAGTTTATTAAAACGATGAAAGCTTTTAAGCTTCACATCGAAGTTTACGATCCAATTTCTTATCGGGCTTGCGCAACTGCATCAATGCGCGAAGCAAATAATGGCCGTGAGTTGATCGAGAAAGTAAAAAAGGCCTGTGGACTTCAAATTGATATCGTAAGTGGAAAAGCAGAAGCGGAATTGATCTATGCAAATCACGTTGAAGAATTTTTAAGTAACGATCATTCGTATTTGTATATCGACGTTGGAGGAGGAAGTACAGAGCTAACAATTTTTGATAAGAAAGAAATTGTTGCTTCAAATTCGTTCAATGTAGGAGCATTGCGTTGGTTGGAAAGAAAAGTTGACCCTCAAGTTTGGGAAGACATGAAAAGATGGACGCTTGATAACACCATTCATCATCAACCAATAACTGCAATTGGTTCAGGTGGTAATATCAATAAGATCTTTAAAATGATTGGGAAAAAGAATAACTCTATTCCTTTCGATAAATTGAAAGAGTTATATGGCCAGATGAAAGCTCAGTCTTTTGACGATAGAATGGAGATCTGGGGATTGAATCCTGATCGTGCCGATGTAATAGTGCCTGCTGCAAAGATTTATATTAATATGATGAAATCTGCAAATGCAGATGAAATTCTTGTTCCGCAGTTTGGATTGGCAGATGGCATTGTGCATGAATTACATTTTAAAAATACAAAGCCGGTTTTTCTTTAATTCCAATTTTTGATTTAACTCAAACATAATATTCTATTTATATCTTATAAATTCGGATTCGGCAATTTTGCATTTCAATAGAATTCCGGATGAAAAGTTATCTACTCAGTATTTTATTTTTAGTTCAGAGTATTTCTGCATTGGCACAACATGGGCTTGAAAGAATTATCGTTGAGAAATATTATATTTCTAATGATAATGATGAAAAGGCAACGAATGGTGAACTGCATTCCGGTTCAGTAACCTACCGCATTTTTGTTGACATGCTTCCAAAATATCGGTTTCAGGCAGCATATGGAATCCCGGGACATTCATTGAAATTTTCTACCACCTCATATTTTTACAATGATGAAATATACGGAGGTGCAACAGCCAATGATGTTTTAAACAAAAACTTAAATAAAGGTGTTGTCATGCTTGATTCCTGGATCTCTGTTTGTGCAGGTTCGGAAGGAAATTTTGCAATTTTTAAAGGAGATGATTCATCTACAATTGTAAAGAAAGATCAAAGTATGTTGCAAAATGTAGATAAAAAAAATAATATATCACTTCTCGAGAGTGATGGATTAGTTCCTGCTTCACCAATTTCAATTACAAGTATTTATGGCATTGATAGTTTGCAAATGATGTCTTTTGTGAAAAATAAATCTTCAGATGATGGACAAAAATTTTATACTGAAAATGGTTCATGGGCTTCATTTGGTGGTTCAATAGGTATTGACTCTACAAATAGAGTATTGATTGCACAACTGACAACAGATGGACAGTTTAGTTTTGAATTGAACATTCAATTGGGTACACCATATGGAGGCGTTGAAAATTATGTTGCCAAAAATCCGATAGGAGAAGAAATATTATTTCCCGGATTGACTTATAAAAATGATTATGCAAAAAATCAGTCTAAACAGGAAGGAAAGTTGAATTAAATAAGTTGATTTTATTTTTTCTTGGAATGGTCATGATTTGAAAATCATGACCATTCTATTTTACTATTATCTCATTTTAGCTTAGTATTTATAGATTAAGGATGTGCAATAGTTCTCTTGGTTACAATTTATTCAGATTTAGTTAATCCAATACTAATATAATCGTAACATAAAAAGGAGCTAATTCTAGATTTCAATTCAGACTTTTGCTTTTTTAAAAACGACAATATTATATTTCAAATAATTAATCAAACTAATCGACATGAAAAAAATTATACCAGGATTATTTCTTCTATTACTTTCTCATTCTGTAAAATCACAGAATGGATTGGAAAGCGTCATTGTAGAACGCTACTATGTTTCAGATGCGAATGATGCAACTCAAAATTCAACTGGCGGCATTTTACCGATTGGGTCAGTAACTTACCGAATATTTGTTGATTTGCTTCCCGGATATAAATTTCAGGCAGTCTATGGAGTTCCTGATCATGAACTTCGAATTGAAACAACAACTTTGTTTTTTAATAACGAAGATCGTGGAGCAACCTCTCCAACATATTCTAAAAACCAAGCTTCGCAAAATACTGTGATGCTAGATTCTTGGTTATCTGTTGGGGCAGCTTGTTCAGGAAATTTTGGTATAATGAAATCATTAGATAATGGTGATAACAATGTTATAAATGCAGATGGTGTTTTACAAAATAATGATGTTACAGCGGGTATTCCATTAACAACTCAAGATGGACTAATAGCTGGATCTCCGGAAGCACTAACTGCAGTAGGCCTGACTACAGAAATAGCAATGTTTGATGCGCAAAACGATGGAACAAATGGTCCGTTGCTTTCAACCTTTAATGGATCTTGGGCATCTTTAAATGGATCTACCGGCCCGGATACAATTGATAATAAAATTCTAATTGCTCAAATTACAACTGATGGCGACTTTTCATTTGAATTGAATGTTCAAATAGGAACTCCATCGGGTAATGTTGAAAATTATGTTGCTAGAAATCCAATAGGTTCAGAAATACTTGAACCTACATTGATCTTTTCCGCAATTAATGGTGTTAATAATGGATTGACAGCAAATCATTACCCTACTCTAAATATTTATCCCAATCCCGCTAGTAATAGTATTAATCTTCAGATTAAATCATCTGAAGTAATAACAAAATCATTTTATTCAATCTACAATATTTTAGGAACGCAAATTATGTATAAGAATATTGGAAGTTTTTCTACAGAACATTTGGAATTGGTGGATGTAAGTTCATTGTCACCTGGAACATATTTTATTAAAGTTTCTGTGAATGGCGTTGAAAGCTATAAACGAATAGTAAAAAGCTAAAAAAATGAATGGCCGAACAGATAACTGATTTTATTTATCTGTTCGGTTTATTGAATTTCTCTCCTCTATTATTATGAAAAAAGTACAATTAACATTTCTGATTTCTCTTATTAACATTTGTTCAATTTTCGGGCAAGGCACGCTGAGAGGAAAGGTAACAGATGAAAAGGGAGAGTCAATAATTGGCGCTACAATTGTTTTGAAGTCGAAGCCTACAAATGGAGCAGTAACAGATCTCGACGGGAATTACACTTTAGTAATTAGCGATAGCACGGCACAAACAATAATTATTTCTACAATAGGCTATCAAAGTGCCGAGGAGATAGTTCATCCAAAAGACGGAAAAATCTTGGTGCTTAATTTCGCTTTAAAACCTACTGCTAAACAGATTAATGAAGTAGTTATCACTTCGAAAGCAGTAAGGGCAAGAGATTATTATGTTGAAAGCATGAAAAAAAATTCGGCAACAACATTAGATTATGTCTCTTCGGAAACAATAAAAAAGACAGGTGACGCAAGTGTATCAGCTGCGATATCGAGAGTTACCGGAGTTTCAACTAATGGGAATTTTATTACTGTACGAGGGATTGGAGACAGATATATTAAGACTGCTATCAATGGATCCAGAATTCCAACTTTAGATCCATTTACAAATAATATTAAACTGGATTTATTTTCTGCGAACCTAGTTGATAATATAACAATCACAAAAACTGCAAGTCCGGATATATCCGGCGACTGGGCCGGCGCTTATCTTTCTGTACAAACAAAAGATTTCCCGGAGCAACTTAATATTAATTTCGAGACGACTGTTGGATACAACAGTCAATCAACATTTAATAATGTATTGAGTTCGGAAAGAAGCTCTACTGACTGGCTTGGTTACGATAATAATTTCAGGGAGCATGATCATCAACAATTTACTAGCGCACTTAGTTCACCAACACAATATCAAGAATTTGTTGCATTGGGATTGGGATCTTATTACAGCTCATTAGGTGTTTCGCAGCAGAATTGGGGCGAAGGCACAACGACAGGAGAAATGTATTTCAAATTAGGTTTAGTCCAATTGGGCCTACTTGCTCCCGGCCAATTTGATGATCAGGATGCATTTGAAAATGCAAAATCGCTTTATAATAATGGCCCGTATAAAAATCAAGCATTTGATATTCTGAATGCAAATGTACCTGCTGAAGGAAAGTCATTTCCGAATAATTGGAATACAACGGTAAGAAAGGCGCCCATCAATTTTAGTCAGAGCTTTACAATTGGCAATCAAGTAAAGTTATTTAAACGCGATTTTGGTTTTGTAGTAGGGTATAGATATGGAAGTTCGATTTTGTATGATGCAAATTCATATTCCAATCGTGCCGCTGTAGCTGCTGACGATTTAGGAAATTTGGAGAATACAGTTTCGTCTGCTTCTCAACAACAAATTAGTAAAGAATCAAATGGATGGAGTGCCCTTGTAAATGCTTCCTATAAGATCAATGCTAATAACAGTGTTTCTTTAATGTTCATGCCGAATTTTACAGGGGTGAACAATGTGTTGAGTTCAATTGACAATAGAGACTCTTCTAATTTTGTTTATACTCAAAGTCAATTTTATGAGCAACGGAAACAATTGATCTATCAGGCAAAGACAGAGCATTATATTCCTTCGATAAAAACTAAGATAGCTTTTAATGCATCATATACAAATGGTAAAAGTAGTGCGCCGGATTTTAAGAATGTACAATATTTGAAAGACCCGTTTACAAACATTTATCAGATCGGTCCTGAGATCAGAGATGGCATTCACAGATACTATAGATATTTATCGGATAATTTATTCGATTCTCAAATTTCTTTTGAAATTCCTTTTAATAAAAGAGATTACTTATCCAGAAAAATAAAATTTGGTGGAGCTTACCAAAGAAATGAAAGACGAAGTGATCAATATGATTATTCAATTGACTTTGGTAATTACTCCAATTTGACAATTCAAAATGACGATCTTGAAGGATTGTTTGATTTTAATCATTTCAATATTTATTCATTTACTGACATGTATTCTGTAGAACACCATACGATAGATGTTTTCTATAATGAAATTGTTTCAGACGCAAATCATACTTTTGGAAATAGCAGTATTGCTGCCGGTTATTTGATGTCTGATTATTCAATTTCAGATCGATGGCGTGTTTCTGGTGGACTGAGGTTTGAGAACGCTATCATACTAACAGATGTTGTAAAGTTCGATTCGCTTGGCTATGGAGAAAACGATTCACGTAGAAATTATCGTGAAGGTTTGCCATTAGCAAATCCGGGTAAATTAGATGAGTTAAGCATTTTGCCTTCAGTAAATATTATTTACAAATGGCTTAAGACTGAATCAAAAGAAGTAAATGCTAGATTTAATTTTAGTCAAACAGTTGCTAGGCCGAGTATTCGCGAGCTATCAGAAGTTGCTGTATTTGATTATGAATACAGAGCTTTTGTTTATGGAAATTCGGATTTGAAAATGGTTCATATCAATAATTATGATTTCAGAGTTGAATCATATTTTAAATCGGGTGATAATATTTCAATGAGTTTATTTTATAAAACATTTAAAAATCATATTGAATTAGTTAAGTCAGTTGGTTACAGTTGGCAAAATGTTGACAATTCTAAAGTTGCCGGAATTGAATTGGAGGGAAGGAAAAAGTTAGGGAAGAGCCTTGATTTCAGAGCAAATGTTTCGCTTATTTATTCACAAACAGAATTTGTTCGAACTCGCACAGAAATCAGTGGCGGAGTTAAAAGTTATATTCCTCAAGACACTGTAAGTCGTTCAATGTTTGGGCAGGCGCCGTTTGTAATTAATGGTATAGCGACTTATACTGCAGACAGTCTGGGCTTGACCGCCACTTTGAGTTATAACGTTCAAGGCCCACGATTGGTAATTGCTGCCGACGTAAAAGAAATACCGGATATATATGAGCAGCCACGTAATCTATTCGACTTAAAAGTTTCAAAAACTATTGGTAAACATTTCAGCGTAAATTTTACGGTAAGAGATATTTTGAATTCGTCAGTTCGTAGAACGTATGATTATTCGGACGGAGAGAGTTTAGATTATGACAATTATCGATACGGAACAAATTATATATTAGGTTTCGTTTACAAATTATAATATGAGTCATTGCAAATTCAGTATTTTAAAAAGTAATATAGAATGAAAAGAATTTATTGGATACTATTTACAATATTCTTGAGTAACATAAAAATTGCATTTTCACAGGTTGAAAAAGTGATAGTGGAGACATATTATGTTTCAGATAGCCTAGATGCGACAGATACGATCGGAGGTCATCTTGAAATAGGTTCGACTACGTATAGAATATTCATTGATCTTGCTCCGGGCGCAAAACTTAGAAAAATATATGGAGATCAAAATCATCCGCTTAAATTTTCTAGCACGGAAACTATTTTCAATAATGCTGCAGATGGATTAACATTTGGAAAAGATTTTAATAAGTCGCGATTAAGAGAAAATACAGTCGCACTAGATTCGTGGATAACGTTAGGTCAGACCACAAGGATTGGGGCAAAAACATATTTTGGTGTTTTGAAGAGTAGAGATATTAGTGGCTCTTTTATTGGAGGTGTAAATAATGATGGAGGAAGTGCAGCAATTTCCTATGGCTTACTTTCAAATATTGATGCTGCAGTTGGAGTGCCTCTTATTGATGCTGATGGAATGGATACAATGACAACGATTCCTACATCTTGGGCGCATGATGGGTTTGAAGATATTTCTTCAGGAATAGATTCAACGATCTTTGGGTCAGTGATTTCGGGAAATGAGTTTATAAGCTTCAATGCTTCATTGCAAAATTCAGGAGTCACAGGAGTTGATCCGGATAGTAATCAAGTTCTTGTTGCGCAGATAACTACTAAAGGACAAATTTCTTTTGATATTAATATTGAAGTTGAAGTTCCTGCCATTCCTGTTCCTGTTATTGTAAAATACGTTTCTGCATTTGCAATTGGCGAATCAACTAGCGACACATTAAAGCTAAGTCCGTTTCTGCATTATCCGCAAAGCTGTGGTTGTGCCGATCCAAATTTCCTTGAGTACAATGCTAGTTTCTCCTGTAATAACCAAGATTCTTGCAGGACAAGAATAGTTTTTGGTTGTATGGATACTTTAGCTTGCAACTATGATATAAGTGCAAATTATAATTTACCGGGATTGTGTTGTTATCCGGGTAATTGTAGTGATCGTGATATTGGTATAGTTTGTCCTTCACTTGCTTTAGGAAGAGCGTCTAGTCCATTTGTGAATTTACATCCAAATCCTTTGAGTGATGAATTGATTTTTCAATTTACATCAGATCAGGAAAAGGAGTATTCGTATTCTATTTATAACTCAATAGGCGAAATAGTCTTGCAAAAAGAACTTGGAAAATTATCTGGCCAATATACAGAACAAGTAGATATGAGTTTATTGTATTCAGGTATATATATATTTAAGTTATATAGTTGTGATTTTTCGACTACAACAAAGATCATTAAGAAATAGTTGATTGAAAAATGAAAAAAGTAAAAGCAAATTCAAATTTAATTCTGTTAGCTATCTTACTAATGCTAATTTCAGCAGTTAGCTGTAAGAAAGAAGAAGAAGTCGTTGTTCCGGAAACAGGTACGATGTCGGATATTGAGAATAATATTTATAAAACAATTAAGATTGGAAATCAATGGTGGATGGCTGAAGATCTGAGAACATTAAAATATAAAAATGGTGTTTCTATTGCCGTCATCACAGAAACTGATGCTTCAACTTGGGCGAATGATACAGTAGGAGCAGTTTCACAAAGTAATAGTTCCGGCAATGGAGGATTGTTTTATAATTGGTATGCGATTCGCAATAGTAATAGACTTGCTCCCGAAGGTTGGCATATTCCAACTGATCAAGATTGGAAGATTCTTGAGAATTATTTGGGGATGACTTCTGATCAACCTGATAAAACTGGATGGAGAGGTACAAATGAAGGCGATAAATTAAAAATTACCGGCGAAGATAATTGGCAATCATATGGAACAGTTTGGGCTACGAACGAATCCGGATTTACAGGATTAGCTTCTGGATGTAGATTGTATGACGGATCATTTAATAGTCCGATTGGAAAAGTTTATATGGGATTTTGGTGGACTTATTCTGAGCATTCAACAAATGAAGGCTGGTATCGTTATTTGGATTATAAGAGATCGCAGGTATTCAGGTCTCATTTAATAAAGACATATGGTTTAAGTGTAAGATGTGTAAAGGATTGAACTTTTAATTGAAAATAGATATCATATTTAAATTTTACATTTTTAATTGTAAAAATAAATTTTGGAAAATTTAAAGCAAGGTGCACTGTGCTTAACATTCTGGTGACATGAAATTGATTTTTAATTTATAATTCGTAAATACTATAGTAAACATTTGATAAGTTTTAGTTTTTCAAGAGCTAATATTGAAAGTTGACATTTGTCCCATTCAAATATTACAAACTTTAAACTAAAATAAATAAAAAATGAAAAACACAATTACGAAAATGGTTGCGACTGCTTCAGTAGTTTTCGCTTCTGTACTTACGGGATTTGCCCAAACAAATCTAGGATCTGATTGCGGGTGTCCAACACCAGTGTCATCAAGACCAACTGTTTTAGTTTCTACTCTTGCTACGTCAGGTGGAGCATTAGATGGAGAACTACTTGCTACGAACACAATTTTAGATTGCGCGCACACATGGATATTAGACAAAAAGATTTATGTTCCAAGTGGAAAAACGTTAACTATTAGTCCAGGTACAGTTATTAAAGGACGTTTCAAATCTACTGCCGATTCTGCTGTAGCTTTAACAGTTGAACGTGGTGGAAGAATTATGGCAAGTGGATCACCAACTTGTCAAATCGTTTTTACTGCAGAAGCTGATAACTTAGATGGAACTTATCCTATCTCAAACAAAGGTAAATGGGGTGGCGTATTGATCGCAGGTAAAGCGTCGAACAATTTAACATTAGCAGCAAATGGTCCATTTCAACCGGGTGTTGGAGATGGAAAACTTTGCGTTGCAAATGGTCTTGGTACATTCGAAGGATTTGCAAGTTCAAATTCAAAAGATCAATTTGGTGTTAACTTAACTGCAGGTGAAGTTTTCGATGACAACGACAATTCAGGAATTTTGAAATATGTTTCTATTCGTCATGCCGGAGCTATTTTACAAGTAGGTGGAGAGATCAATGGTTTAACATTAGGTTCTGTAGGAAGAGGCACAACAATCGAGCATGTTGAAGTTATTTCAACAGCAGATGATGCAATTGAATTTTTCGGTGGTACAGTGGATGTCAAATATTTTGCTACACTATTCGGAAATGATGATATGTTAGATTGGGATGATGGTTACAGCGGAAGAATTCAATTTGCTTTCGGTATCAAGTCTTCAACTAATGATACTTTAACAAGTGCCGATGCAGACAATGGTTTTGAAATGGATGCTGATGATCAAAAATCAAATTTACTAGTTCGTTCTCATCCTTATATCTATAATGTTACAATGATCGGTAATGCTAAAAGAGTACTTACAAGTGATAATAGTGGTATTGCAGCAATTGAAGCAAAAGAGTTAACAGAAGGAGAAATTTCGAATTCAGTATTTGCAAATTTCAGATATGGTTTTAACGTGATCAAAGCTCTTGGTACAAGAACAGGATCTAGCGAAGCATATCACAACTGGGCAAACACAGGTGGAAATGGTTCAAACAGTTTGAAAATAAAATGTAATACGTTTGTAGGAATGGGAAGTGATATGGCAATTGATAAAAATGGTGTTGGAACATTACTTTCATCTGATACAGCACAATTTTATACAACTGATTTAAATAGAACTGCAACAACAATCCCCGGATTTACTTCTACATGGTCATTCAACAGTAGTGCAAATACAGTAGCAACTCAATTTGATGCAATTCCAAATCCTGCATTGATAACAACAGGTTGCCCAACAGCTCCGGTTGATGGCTTCTATTCTGTTGCTCCATACAGAGGTGCTTTTGCAAGCTCAGGAAAAAATTGGTTGTCAGATTGGTCATATACGCAAGTTTTGAATTTGACTGCTGGTCTTCAACCATGTCCGACAGATATTAACGCAGATGGTATTACGAACACAGTTGACTTCTTGATTCTACTTGGAAAATTCAATCAATCTTGTAATTAATTTTTCGAACCAACTAAAATATATTCTTTATGAAAAAAATATTATTTGGCTTAGGCCTAATTATGACTGGACTTTTTGCCCAAGCACAAAATGGTTTGGAAAGTGTCATTGTCGAAAAATACTATGTATCTAATGCTGCAGATTCAATTGGTGCAGTAGGATTTGGTAATAATCTGCCTATTGGCTCGGTGACGTACCGTATATATGCAGATATGTTGCCGGGTTATAAATTTCAAGCAGTTTATGGTATAGCAGGACATGCTTTGACATTGACTACTACAACAAACTTCTACACAAATACTGATAGAGGTGATATTACTCCGGCATATTCGAAAACGAATGCACGTCTTAACACCGTAATGCTTGATTCATGGTTGTCGGTAGGCGCAGCATGTGTAAGTAATTATGGAGTACTTAAATCAGAAGATGCAGTAGCGGGTGGTGGCGCAACCGTAATAAATGCAAGCGGTATTCTTGCAAACACAGATGCATCAGCTGGTATTCCATTAACAACACAAGATGGTCTATATGCAGGAACTCCTGAGGCAGTTACTTTTGTTGGACTTTCTACAGCTGAACTTGATTTCTTGAGTAACTCAGGAACAGTTGGTAATTCTCTTACAACTAACAATGGATCATGGGCTTCATTAAATGGTTCAACTGGTCCTCTTGCATCAAACAGAGTATTGGTAGCACAGTTAACTACAAAAGGTGTTTTCCATTTTGAATTGAATATTCAAATTGGTACACCAAGTGGTGGAACTGAAAATTATGTTGCATTGAATCCAATTCCCGGAGAAATATCTATTCCAAGTTTAATGGGAACATTAGGGGCATTGAATGTTGCTCCAACTGTTTCAATTACATCTCCCGCTAGTGGTTCAGGTTTCATTACCGGAGCTGTTGTTGCAATAGCTGCTACGGCTGCTGATGCTGACGGTACAGTTTCTTCAGTTGAATTTTTTGTAGATGGAGTTTCTGTTGGTGTTGATAATTCAGCTCCATATACAGCGAACTATACTAGTACAACAGGAACGCATAGTTTAACAGCAAGAGCAACTGATAACAATGGCGCACAAACTACTTCTACTGCAATTTCAATTACTGTAGCAAATAATCCACCACCAACTGTAGCAATTTCTTCACCTGCAAATGGTGCAAGTTTTATTACAGGTACGGTAATTCCTGTAACAGCTACTGCTGCCGATAACGTTTCTGTAGCTTCAGTTGAATTTTTTGTTGATGGTGTTTCAATTGGTCTTGATAACTCATCACCATATTCTGCAAACTATACAGGTGTAGCAGGTAGTCATAACCTTACTGCTCGTGCAACAGATAATCAAGGTGCTCAAACAACATCTGCTGCAATTGCAATCGTAGTTGCTAATAATCCTCCTCCGGTAGTTAGTGTTACTTCGCCTACAAATGGTTCAAGCTTTATTATTGGATCAGTTGTGTCATTAACAGCAAATGCAAGTGATAATGGTTCTGTTGCTTCAGTTGAATTTTTTGTTGATGGTGTATCAGTAGGTCTTGATAACTCTTCTCCATACGCTGCAAGTTATACAGGAGTATTTGGATTGCATTCAGTAACGGCTCGTGCAACTGATAACTTAGGAGCACAAGCAACATCTGCTGCAATTTCATTGAATATTGTAAGCACAATACTTCCATATAAAATAGCAACTGCTTCAAATAGCTGTTCATCGTCTATTCTTTGTGTACCTGTTGCTGCAGTTAATGCAGTATCGAATGTGATTGGATATGATGTTGTGATGCTTTATGACAAAACAAAAGTTACTCCGACTGGAATGGTAACAGTTTATAATGATTTGATCAACTCTTCTTTTGTTGATGTAGCAAATAGCATCGATACAGCGAATGGATCAATCAGCATTTCATTATATTTCAATAGTTCTGCTCCGGCAAATACAACTTTTGCAGGAACAGGGAATATTTTCTGTGTAGAATTCAGCAAGACATCAGGTTTCGCATCGAGAGATACTGCAAATTTCAGTCTGCCATTCATTCAGGAAAGTTATTTTACAGGAGTACTTTCTCAACTTGCAGATCCGGGAAAACAAATTTCTTATCCGGATTCATCGTTCAAAGCAAGCTTAAGATTCTGGTTA
>JANOBV010000060.1:0-3154 GCA_031411835.1 Bacteroidota bacterium
GTGACCTCTGACCTTTGACCTGAAATTAAGTATGAGTTTTTAATTTTTGACTTTTTTCCATACTTTCACGTCACTAAACACACAACCATGAAAATCTTCAAAAAAATCCTCATCGTTTTAGCAGTTCTGCTATTGCTGATAAGTGCAATTGGACTTTTATTTTTCCCGTCACATATCCATGTCGAAAGATCGATGGTCATCAATAAAAATCGCTCAACTGTTTTCAACTATGCAAATAATCTTAAAAAATATAATGAATGGTCGCCATGGTTTGAATTGGATACTACAGCTGCGTATACTAGTACTGGTCCTGAATCAGGCAAAGGTGCAACCATGAGTTGGGTAAGTAAAGTTAATGAAGTTGGAACGGGAAAAATGATTATTGAAAATACGATTGAGGATTCATTAATCGATCTTGATCTCTACTTTATGGAAAGCGATGAGCCTGCAAAAGGATATTATTCATTCGCAACAGAAGGCGATGGAACAAAGATGACATGGGGAATAGATTTTGAAGCGGGAGCAAATCCAATGATGCGTATCATGGGTAAATTCATGGATAGCATGGTTGGAGTTCATTTTAGTAAAGGGTTGTCTAACTTTAAAGCTAAAGTGGAAGCAATGCATGAGACAAGTGATGCTTCAATAAAGGTTGAAGAAGTTAAATTGCCTGAAACAAATTATTTATTCATTCATGGAAAAGCAAACTTGAGTAACATCGGTCAGTTTTTAGGCGAGTCGTATGGAAAGATGGGAAAAGTAATGGCCAAGCAAAAGCTCTCTATGGCTGGTGCGCCATCAGCAATTTATTACACCGAGTCGCAAACAGAATGGGAATTGGATGCTGTCGCAATTGTTAGTGCTCCAGGAAAAGACGACGGCGATGTGAAAGCAGGAAAAAGAAATGCCGGAAATTTTGTGATCGCTCACTTCTTTGGTAATTATGATCAAACAGCTGCAGCGCATAATGCTGCAAAAGAATACATCACAAAAAATAATAAACAAGTAGTCGGTGCACCATGGGAAGTTTATATCACAGATCCAATGACTGAAAAGGATACTGCTAAATGGCAGACTGATGTTTATTATCCGATTCAATAGAATGCGTTTTTCGTTATTCGTTTATCGTTTTTCGAAAAACGAATAGCGAATAACGATAAACGAATAACGATAAACGAAAATCGATCCCAGAAGTGTTCACCCCCGAAAAAGCCCTCTCGAAAGCCCTAAAGTATTGCGCCTATCAAGAGCGCAGTCAACAGGAAATGCGCGACAAACTTTATTCATGGGGTTTGCATCAGCGCGAAGTTGAAAATGTTCTCTCGCATCTTATCTCCGAAGGATTTTTAAAAGAAGAACGTTTTGCAATTGCATACGCCGGTGGAAAGTTCAGAGTGAAAAAATGGGGAAAGATCAAGATCAAACTTGCTCTTAAAAACAAAAAAGTTTCTGAACCACTTATCAAAAAAGCACTTGGGGAAATTTCGGATATTGATTATAGAAAAATGTTGGCGAAAGTTATTTCGGGGAAAGAAAAACTTGTGAAAGAAACTGATCCATTCAAGAGGAGATATAAGATTGCTGCTTATGCGATTTCAAGGGGGTTTGAGCCGGCGTTGGTGTGGGAAGTAATGGGTGAAGATAATTAGTTGTAGTGTGCAATGAGGAGTTGCTCCGCACTACACACTACACACTACACAATACAAACTCAAACTTCACACTGTATTAAAGTTTGAGTTCGTGCTGTATTATGTAGTTTCGAAGCACACTTCACACTCACACTTCACGCTGTGTTTAGTGTGAAGTGTGAGTGTGAAGTGTGGAGTGTGTGCTTTTTACAAACAGCATGCTTCACTAAGGATTTTACCGCTCTACAGTTGGAATTTCTATCCCCCAAATTTCAAACAATTTTCTTATCTTCGCCCCATGACATCCGACCAATTAAAAGAGATTAAAGAGCGAGTTGAAGCCCTGAGGAGGTATCTTTGACATCGATCGAAAAGTTGCCTCTATAAAAGAAGAAGAAGAACTCACTCATGCCCCTGAGTTCTGGAATGAACCCACGCGAGCGCAGGTGGTTTTAAAGGGTATTAATCAAAAGAAAAACTGGACAGCACCATTTTTAGAGCTATCGACTTCTGTCGATGACCTTTCCGTACTATACGATTTTTATAAGGAAGACGCTGCTACTGAAACCGAAGTCGACGACCATTATGCTGTGAGTATGAAATTGCTTGATGCAATGGAATTCAAACGGATGCTTGGCGCTGAGGAAGATCAACTTTCTGCTGTTGTTACAATCAACTCCGGTGCCGGTGGTACAGAGAGCCAAGACTGGGCGCAAATGCTCATGCGCATGTATATCATGTGGGGTGAGAAGAATGGCTATAAGGTCTCTGAGATCGATCGACAAGATGGTGATGGTGCCGGAATAAAATCTGCTACTTTACAATTCGAAGGTGATTTCGCTTACGGCTTTCTGAAAGCTGAAAGCGGTGTACATCGTCTTGTTCGTATTTCTCCTTTCGATTCTAATGCACGTCGACATACTTCATTTGCGTCTGTCTATGCATATCCGCTCGTAGATGATACGATCAACATCGAGATCAAAGATGCCGACATCGAAGTTCAAACTTCTCGTTCCGGTGGAGCAGGAGGACAGAACGTAAATAAAGTGGAGACGAAAGTTCAGATGACTCACTTACCAACGGGAATCGTTGTCGTTTGTCAGGTGGAAAGATCGCAAATGGGAAACAGAGAACTCGCGATGAAAATGCTTCGCTCACAATTGTACGAACTGGAGATCAGAAAACGTAATGAAGCAAAAGCATTGACAGAAGCCGGAAAGAAAAAAATAGAATGGGGATCACAAATTCGTTCTTATGTTTTTCATCCGTATAAACTTGTGAAAGATAATCGGACTGATTATGAAACGTCCGATGTGCAAGGTGTAATGGATGGCGACTTGAATGAATTCATGAAAGCATTTTTAATGGAATATACTAAATTGGAGAATGCTTAAGATCTATTTTAAATCGACTTGCAGCACTTGCAAAAATGCATTGGCACTCATCAAAGAAAATACTGACGAAGATTATGAGTTAGTAGAGTATATGGTGGAAACTCCTTCGCAGAAAGAAATAAAAGAGATCCT
>JANOBV010000061.1:0-3360 GCA_031411835.1 Bacteroidota bacterium
TCCGCCGAGCGTTTGCGCCGCCTGGCGCTTACTGCGCCGAACGTTTACTCCCACGCGTCCTACGAAGCTAGGCGGAATTTTTAATTCCGCCTACACGCAGATTGTCACCCCGCCATACGGATTATATAAAATTAATCGGTATTCATTTTCAAATTTCGGGAGCTAATTATTTCGATGGATGTATCTATTGACGTACTGTGTGTCGGCGGAATTTCTAATTCCGCCGAGCGCGGATTCTGCCTACACACAGTTTGTCACCCCCGCGCTAATCGAATGTTTGTGAAACAATAAATTTGATCATTTATAATCCGATTTGAACCATCATAATTCAAATATGATGTGTGAATAATGCAAATCCTATATATAATTCTGCAATGTAATTTTAGTCAGTTTACATAATTTTGTAGTGTCAAAATTTAATGGCTACATAGCTAAAAATGGGCAACAGCATAACTGAAGGAAGAAATACTAAATCAATTACAATGAAAAATAAAATGATCGTTACCATGATAGCGCTATTCTCTTTTTTTGCAGCGAATGAAACATTTGGTCAAGCAACACAAGATTCAATAATGATGAAAGATTGTTGTATGATGAAAGATGGAAAAATGATGCAAATGATCAACGGAAAGATGATGCCAATGGAAGAGAACGTGATGATGAAAAACGGCACTAAGTGCATGCCTAACGGAGAATGCGTGACAAAGGAAGGGAAGATTATTAGAATGAAAGAAGGTGAGTGTATGGATATGGACGGCAACAAAGATAAATGCGACATGATGCACATGAAGAAGTACGGTAGTAATGAAGGAAAATCTGATTCTCCGGCCATGGCTGCATACCAGTGCCCTATGCATCCTGAAATTACTAGTGACGCACCCGGAAAATGTTCTAAATGCGGAATGGAATTAATTAAGAAGAAATAAAATATTATTCATTGCAGTAGCTTATAGGTTTAACAAGTAATGCCCTTATAAATGTTTTAAGGGCATTATTTGTTTAAACCTATTTCTTTTTGAGAGGATGGACTAATTTTATACATTTGGTGCATTAAACCCATATCCCAAACGTCATGAGAAAAATTTACGCAATTCTATTTCTGCTGTTTTTAAATAGTTCTTTTCTGTTAGCACAATGTCCGGTTGGACAGGCAGAAGTAACAATCACAATTCATACTGATGATTGGGGATATGAAGGATACTGGCAATTAGTTCCAACAGGAAATACTTGTGGAACAGGAACAATTTTTGCCGGCGGAAATACATTAGTTGGTTGTAATGGTGGTGGTGCACAAAATGTATCTTCAGGTGGTTATGCAAATAATGCAATGATTACTGAAGGGCCGTGGTGCTTAGATATAAGTTCCGGTTACGATATTATTTTCGTAGATGATTATGGTGATGGCGGGTCTGCTTTTACGGTGAACATTAACGGTTTTCCAATCTATGAAGGAATGACAGGAACTGGTAACAATGCAGGTTCTCGTTTAACATTTGTAGTAGAACCAGCTTTAGCATATGATCTCTCGTGTAGAAAAATCACATCTCCTACCTATGTAAATCCGGGAAATGTAAATCTTACGGGAGCTCTTTTTAACCGTAGCTCAGATACAATCACGTCAATTAATATTAATTATTCAATCGACAATGGAGGTGTAATTTCTAGTCCGATATCTTCTTTGAGTATTCCACCATTTGCATCTTATTCTATTGTTCATC
Organism: Bacteroidota bacterium; assembly: GCA_031411835.1. Taxonomy (GTDB): domain Bacteria; phylum Bacteroidota; class Bacteroidia; order AKYH767-A; family 2013-40CM-41-45; genus JADKIH01. Next base: position 1,719 of record JANOBV010000061.1, read on the forward strand.
CAAATGCGTGGACACCTGCAACTAATGGTCAATATGTAGTAAAGATGTGGGCAAGTGATTTGAATGGAATGGCAGATTTAGATATGTCAAATGATACAGCGACGATGCTAATTAATGTTGGCCCAGCTACTCCAAATTACATCGATGATTACATAGGAAGCACTCCTGTATTAACAGTAATTGGAAATTCTGCAGATGGAATTTTAGTCCCACGTGATCTTGATTTTCATCCTGTTCTTACTCGTAATGAATTGTGGGTGGTCTTAAAAAGTACAGAAGCAGTTGGTGGAAAAACTGTAAAGTTTACAAATGCAGGGCAGGTAGGACAAACTTCTTTACTGCAGCAAGATGGAAATGCTTGGCATTTTATGTCACTGCCAACAGGAATTGCATTTAGTGACAATGAAAATTTTAGTACTTCGCCTGGTGTGTATGATGCAAACCACGGAAGTGGAACTCCATTTACGGGACCAGCATTGTGGTCAAGTGATCCATTGATATATGCTCAGCCTTCCGGTGGAAATGGTAGTCATATTGATATGCTTCATCAGAGCCCGCATTCTATGGGAATTTGTCACGAAGTCGATAATGTTTTCTGGGTATATGATGCAAATAGTAATGATATTGTGCGTTACGATTTTGAAAATGATCATGGTCCCGGCAATAGTGATCACAGTGATGGAATCATCAGACGATTTGAAGGATTAGGATTGATGGGTGAAGCGACATATCATGTACCAAGTCATTTGATATTGGATAAAGAAACCGGTATGTTGTATATTGTAGATACAGGTAATGATAGAATTTTGAAAATGGATATTAATTCCGGAACCTTCCTCACAAATCTTTCTCCGTATGAGCCAACTGCAGAATATTCTAATTGGGGAAATGTAACATTTAGTTTGTTCGCTGATTCGGCCCTTACAACTCCTAGTGGAATTGATCTTGTAGGCAATAGAATTATTGTTTCTGATTTTGCGACCGGAGAAATTATTATCTATGACAATTCCGGTAGTGCAGGAGTAGAGCTTGGAAGAATTGCAACAGGCACACCTGGAATTATGGGAGTGAAAATTGGACCTGATGGAAAAATTTGGTATGTAAATGCTACTACGAATCAAGTTATACGAATAGATGGAATCTCAGCAGGAGTGGCATCAATTTCTAATTCGGAAAATATAAGTTTGTATCCAAATCCTGCAACATCAACTATATTTATTTCGAATAATTCGACAACAGATATTTCAAGTATTTTGATCTACGATGTGACAGGAAAACTAGTGATCGAAGAATTTTCTAAAGTAGATCAGAGACCGATTTCGATTAATGTTAATGATCTTGCATCCGGAGTTTATACTGTACAAATAATAAATTCCAATTCTGTCGTGACGAAACGTTTTGTGAAAAAATAGATCGACGGAGAACTTTTTTTTGATTTCACTTCGTTCCAAATTTATAATCCGGGACACTCGAGTTGTGGTTTCCCGTAGTTCCGGATTTTTAATCCGGAACATACGTTTAGGTTTCATTTTGGAATGTTTTTCGAAAAAGAATGCGAATAATTTGAAGTAATGTAATTAATAATGTTAACACAGAAGCCATATTAGGAAAAACTGTGTTTCGGCGGAATTAAAAATTCCGC
>JANOBV010000062.1:0-1285 GCA_031411835.1 Bacteroidota bacterium
TCCGCCGAGCGTTTGCGCCGCCTGGCGCTTACTGCGCCGAACGTTTACTCCCACGCGTCCTACGAAGCTAGGCGGAATTTTTAATTCCGCCTACACGCAGATTGTCACCCCGCCATACGGATTATATAAAATTAATCGGTAATCATTTTCAAATTTCGGGAGCTAATTATTTCGATGGAAGTATCTATTGACGTACTGTGTGTCGGCGGAATTAAAAATTCCGCCGAGCGCATGCGCTGCCGGGCGCTTCCTGCGCCGAGCGTGCACCCCGGCATGCGCCCCCGACGCTAGGCGGAATTTTTAATTCCGCCTACACGTAGCTTGTCACATTGCCATCCGGATTACATAAAATTAATCGGAAATTATTTTCAATTTTCGCGAGCTAATTATTTCGTTGGAAGTATTTATTGACGTACTATGTGTCGGCGGAATTAAAAATTCCGCCGAGCGCTGAATCCACCTCTCGTGGATCTCGTCGGCACTTAACACGAAATCCCCTCAAATAATATCCGTCATTCATTGGTTGTCAAAGATAATAAAGCGAATTATTTTTGACCCATGCCATATGCCTACCAAATCCATAAACAAGATGCAGCGTATTTTTTAACTCCTACAGCTGTTGATCTAGTTCATGCTTTCATGCGTGATGAACATAAGCAGTTACTTTGTGATAGCTTAAATTATTGCATTGATAAAAAGGGGCTAGAGGTTTTTTCATACGTAATAATGTCCAGTCATATGCATATGATTGTGAGAGCAAAAGATAATAACTTGAGTGATGTAATTAGAGACTTTAAGAGATTTACTAGTGCGATGTTGATCAAGAATTTGAAATTACAATCGGATTCTGAAAGCCGGCATTTGCTTGAAGCTTTTAGTAAAGGTGATTCTATTCAAACGAAAAAATCTACCAATCAAGTTTGGCAATTCAATAATCACGCTATAGAAGTGTATAGTCCGAAGTTTACTCTTTCAAAAATCAAATACATTCATGATAATCCTGTGGAAGCGGGATTGGTTGGAAGGGCGGAGGAATATTTTTATGGCAGTGCAAGAGACTATTCCGGAAAAAAAGGGCCGGTAAATGTGTCGTTGATTAATTTGCATAGTTTGTTTTAAGTGATTTTTTAAAACCGACTATTTCCCCGACGCTAGGCGGAATTTTCAATTCCGCCTACACGTAGCTTGTCACCTTACCATACGGATTACATAAAATTAATCGGAAATTATTTTCAATTTTCGCGAGCTAATTATTTCTTCGGAAGTATCTATTGACGAACTGTGT
>JANOBV010000063.1:0-9586 GCA_031411835.1 Bacteroidota bacterium
TCTCTTTCAATTCCATCAGCTAGATTTTGGCCATCTTCAGCAATTTGAATTATACCATTTTTTTGATCTAACCTAGAATAAGAAAGTTTCGTCATTCCCCATTTTTTGTTTAATCCAACTGTAAATTTTCCATTTGTAGAATTATACTTACTGTTAGAAGCAAATGGTCTTTCTTCAGTATTCAATTTTACTTCATTCCCTTCTCCTTGGATAAAACTTGTATTCGACTGAAGACCTAGGCGGATAGAATAAAAGAAACCGTTATTTGATGAACCTTTGAATCCAACTTCTCCATCCAATCCAAGAGTATTCGAATTGAATTTGAATCGGACATCACCGGATTTGTTTCCTCCTATTTCCGTTTTTTCTTCGTGCATGATCAACACACCTGAAGATGCATTCGCACCATATAATAATGCCGCAGGTCCAGTCACAACTTCAAATGCTTCCGTCCCGTTAAAATTCATTCCCATAGGATATTTATCATCCCATGCATTGTTCTCCATTCGATTTCCTTCTGTGTAATAGGCAATTCTATCCAGACCTGAACCATGAATAGTTAGATGTACGTTGCTATTCCCTGCATTCACAACTTCTGATTCTGTGTTGTATGCCAATGCAGATAATGGATCTAGTGTCCCTTTTTTTGCTATCTCTTTGGAAGAATAAATTTCTACAGGAAAGGTTGAATGTTCTGCAACATTAGTGTTTAAACTACTACGCGTAATTTCAGACGGATCTAGAATAGACTTTTCCATTTCAATGTTTACAACAACTGCACTGTCAAGTGTGTAAATTGTTTTGACATCTGTTTTATAACCATCTTTAGAAAACTGTAAATGCATAACACCTATTCCAACATTTTTTAAGATGTAGGTTCCGCCTTCTTTTGAAACATCAGACTTATTCAACTCAGGAATAAAAACATTTACTCCTTCTAGTAAAAGCGTGACATCATATTTATCAGTAATAATTCCACTAACTGTATGCTGTGCATTTGCGAACAAAGCGATAAAGAAAAACGGAATTGCGAGTAGGATTCTTTTCATAATTTTTATTTGCCAACCATTCACAACAAAGTGATTGAATGGGCCCCAAAAGAAAGCAAAAAATATCAATAAATAAGCAGTTATTTTTTCACAATTTGTGGATAAAATTTAGCTTCGCTTAGTGCTTGGTTGCGAACCTTTTTCCTATTTCTGTGCCGGCAATAAATCCTGTTGTCCATGCAGCCTGAAAATTAAATCCGCCTGTAATAGCATCAACATCCATCACTTCGCCTGCGAAAAACAAATTCGAAACTAACTTACTCTCCATCGTTTTGAAATCAATTTCCTTCAGATCTATTCCGCCACAGGTCACAAATTCTTCTTTGAAAGTTGTCTTGCCTTTTACTTCGTATTGATCATTGATCAGCGTATTGACGATCCTATTTAAACTGTCTTTTGAAATATTGCCAATGATCTGCTCACCATCAATTTTAAGTTTGAATAAAATATACTCCCATAATCTTTTAGGCAATTCAATTTCATTTACTCGGAAAAGCGTTCGTTTTGGAAATTGTTTTTTTACTTGAAGAATTAACTCTCGGACTTCCCCTTCTTTCCTATTTAACCAATTTACAGAAGTAGTAAATTCATACTTCATTTCAGCTAATTGTCGCGCCGCAAACGAACTCAACTTTAGTACCGCCGGACCGCTAATTCCCCAATGAGTGATCAATAATGGTCCGTTATATTCTAATTTTGTTCCGACAATTTTCACTTGAGCATCAGGTACACTTACTCCCATCAATGCAGAAATGGTTTTGTCTTTAAAGTTAAATGTGAATAAGGATGGAACCGGTTCTACAATAGCATGATTAGTTGATGAAAGCCATTTAAACCCTTCTTTATTCGGATGTCCGCCAGTTGCAATCAATACAGCATCGAAATCTTTTGTTGAATCATTATCGAAAAGCAATTCAACCTGACCATCTTTTCCGATTACTTTTTTAATGGATGTTCCTAAAGAAAATTCAACTTCACATCGTTCAGCTTCGTCCATCAAACAATCGATGATGGTTTGTGAATTATTGGAGACAGGAAACATTCTTCCATCCGATTCAATCTTCAATTCTACTCCACGATCATTGAACCAATTGACAGTATCTGTACATGCAAATTGCATGAAAGCAGAACGTAATTCTTTTGAACCGCGAGGGTAATTCTTGACCAATTTTGAAACTTCAAAACATGCATGTGTTAGATTGCATCGGCCACCACCACTAACCTTGACTTTGGCAAGCATTTTATTGCTTTTTTCATAGACAATTACGTTTGCATCTGGCAATAGACTTTTCATTCGAATTGCTCCGAAGAATCCGGCTGCTCCGGCACCTATAACAGCAATGTTTTTTCTCACTTCAATTGATAAATTATGGCCGAATATAAGACGAATAGTTGCTTGTGCTTAAGTTGGGTGAAAATCTATTTTCAGAGTAAAATTGAACTTTTTTTGAAATAAGAAGTTATCTTTGTGAGGCGATATAATAGTGGTCTTAAGAAAATTATTTCCCGCAGATTGCGCAAATTACGCAGAATAGCCGTAGAATTAAATGAACATTTCAGGAACAGATACATTAGAGTTATTTGAATTTGACAAGATTAGAGATCATGTCTTGGAATATTGTCGTTGCCGGTCGTCGAAGGAAAAGGCTGAGAATTTGGCACCTGTAACTAGTCGTGATCAGCTGACTCTCATGCTTAAGCAAACGGATGAGTACAAGCAGAATCTAGCAATTAGAGGCTATTTTCCGGATACATTCTTTGAAGACTTTGAAACAGAAGCTGACTTATTGATCATTTCAAATTCGGTTTTGAGTGAAGCGCAATTCAGTCGCATTCGTTCTGCTTCTTCTACAGTTAATCGAATTCTGGAATTCTTTCAAGAGAGAATTGATTCATTTGTTACACTTAAACTACTTGCCGAAAAAGTTTATTTGACGAATGCAATCATCGATTTGATCAGTGAAATTATCGATGCTCATGGATTGATGAAGAATAATGCTTCTCCTGAATTACAGCAGATCCGTTCCTCACTTTTTTCAAAACGGAGAGAAGCGGATAAACGGTTCCGATCTTTCATCAATGAGATGAAGAAGAAAGGCTGGCTGCGTGACAATGAAGAGAATTTTTATAATAACAGAAGAGTCCTCGCTGTTCCTTCTGAATATCGTCGTGATGTTAAAGGATTAGTCCATGGAAAAAGCGATACAGGAAAAACTACTTTCATAGAACCGGATGATCTGGTCGAATTAAATAATGATATTTCTGAATTAGAGCAAGACGAAAAAAATGAGATCAGGAGATTGTTGCGTGAACTAACGGATAGTTTACGGGTTCATTCTTTTCTGATAAAAAATTATCACAATTTCCTCAGTGAATTAGATTTTGTAAGAGCGAAAGCTCTTTTTGCAATTGACATCAATGGAAATTTGCCACAGTTGAATAAGAATAGCATTGTTGAATTGTATAATGCTGTTCATCCACTGCTCTTTTTACAAAATAAAGCGCAACATAAAGAAGTTGTTCCATTGACTTTGAAACTGGACCAAGAAAAACGGATTCTAATTATCAGTGGACCAAATGCGGGTGGGAAATCGATTACACTAAAAACACTTGGACTACTTCAGTTGATGTTGCAAAGTGGATTATTAGTTTCGGCGGAGGAAAAATCACAAATGTGTTTCTTCAATCATTTCTTAGCAGACATCGGCGATAGTCAGTCGATCGAATATGCCTTGAGTACATATAGCTCGCGTTTAATTCGGATGAATCAATTTTTGCGTATTGCAAATAATCGATCATTGATTCTCATCGATGAATTCGGAACAGGAACAGATCCTGAACTTGGTGGTGCAATTGCTGAAACGGTTTTAGAAGAATTGAATAAACGGAAAGCATTTGGAATTTTTACCACGCACTATACGAATATCAAATTACTAGCTGATCAGCTAGAAGGTGTTTTCAATGGCTCCATGCTTTTTGATCCTGAAACATTGATGCCGAAATACAGATTAATCGTTGGACAGCCCGGTAGTTCATATACATTCGAAGTTGCAGAGAAGATTGGATTACCAAAACATGTTATTGATCGAGCTCGCACGAAGATCAAGAAAGACAAGTTGAAGTTGAATAATATGTTATCCGAACTTCATCATCAAAAGAATCAATTGGAAGAAGAGTTGAAAGCTCTGAAAGAAAGTCGTGAAAAATCTGAGGCTGCAACCGGAAAGTACAATCTCCTTTCCGATAAAATGAAAGAGAAATTGGAAAAAGACAATGAGAAACGTGAAGAGATTCGCAAGCTCGTTGAACTTGGACGAAAAACGCAAGCTCTTTCAATTGAATGGGAGAAAACGAAAGACAAAAAAGAGATCATCAAAAAATTTGTTGGCTCAATGACTTCTGAAAAAAAGAAGCGTGCTGCAGATAATACCCCTGAGAAACTCACCAAACGCAAAAAAGAATTAATCGAAAAGCTTTCCGCCGAAATAAAAGTAGGTTCGAAAGTTAGAATGCTACGAAGTAAAAATGTTGGTACAGTCGAGAAAATAAAGAAGAATATTGTTTATGTAAATTTCGGGAATATTATGGCTGAGGTGAATATTGTCAACCTGGAAGTTGCAGAGGAAAAACAAGTATAAATGGTTTAAAAAGTTTAAAGGGTTTAATGTGCTTAGAAACACATTAAACCCTTTAAACTTTTTAAACCACTTTTTCGAAATCTCAAAAAAGATTAGCAATAATTTTCTCAATCGTCACCCCATCCGCTTCCGCACGATAATTACGAACGATACGATGGCGAAGAATTGGAACTGCAACTGCTTTTACATCTTCGATATCAGGTGAGAATTTACCTTTTAAAGCTGCGTGACATTTTGCACCAATCACTAAATATTGAGAAGCACGCGGACCTGCGCCCCATGCAAGATAGTTATTGATCTCTGCACTTGCTGCCGGTGTTCCGGGTCTTGTTTTAGAAGCTAATCCAACTGCATATTTCAAAACGTTATCAGGAATAGGAATTCTTCTAACTAACTCTTGGAAATATAGGATCTCTTCTGCACTAATAATTTTTTCAAGCTTCGGGCGATAATCAGATGTAGTATTTTTTACAACTTCCACTTCTTGATCGAATTCAGGATATGTCAAAAACACGTTGAACATAAAACGATCGAGCTGCGCTTCCGGTAATGGATATGTTCCCTCCTGCTCAATTGGATTTTGTGTTGCCAATACGAAGAACGGTTGATCCAATGCATAACGCTTTCCTGCTGCAGTCACTGCATACTCTTGCATTGACTCAAGCAAAGCTGATTGCGTTTTTGGTGGCGTACGGTTGATCTCATCGGCAAGAATGATGTTTGCAAACAATGGACCTTTGATGAATTTAAAGTGACGTGATTCATCGAGAATCTCTGTACCGATAATATCTGATGGCATCAAATCCGGAGTAAACTGAATTCGATTATATGTTAGTCCTAATGTTTGGGCAATTGTATTTACAAGCAACGTTTTTGCTAGTCCCGGAACACCCACTAAAAGGCAATGACCACGACTGAATATTGAAATCAAAACATCACGTACCACTTCATCCTGTCCGATGATAACTTTACCGATCTCTGCTCTTAATTTATTGTATTTCTGAACCAGATCTTGAACTGCTTCGACGTCGGAATTATATTTTGAAGACATATATTTTAATTAACAATGAATAATTAATAGTGAGTAGTGAATAGTGAGTAGTGAATAGTGAATAGTGGATAGTGGATAGTGGATAGTGGATGGCGAATAATTAGTTGGTTGTTTTTTTCCAATGATCTAGTTGAGCGCAATTGATTGATTCGTCATTGAATTGAATATAGGTCGCTTTGATCTTTTTTGTTACCCATTCGCTTAGCGCTTTGTTTTGTTTTTCACCTGTAGCCACTTCTTGAATTTTTGTATAATCGTCACGAAGATTTGCTTTATGCGGTTGAGTTCTGCTTTTCAACATCACTAAACGGTAAGCTGTTTTGCCGTCGGGTGTATTCATGATCAAAGGTGATGATACTTTTCCCAATTCCATTGAATCTACTTGAAAGAAAAGAAGACGATCAATTTTGTCGGGTGATAATTTTGTGGTGTTAGTTTCTGGATTGAGTAGCAATCCACCGTTATTTTTCGTTTCATCATCATTGGAAAATTTCTGAGCTGCATCTTCAAACGTAATAGATCCTCCTAATATTTGAGTTCTCAAACTATCCAATTGCTTAACGCAAGAAATGAGAGCTGCATCATCTGTAGTTGGTTGAAGAAGAATATGTCGAATGTTAATCTGATCGCCACGTCTATCAATTAATTGAAGAATGTGAAAACCAAATTTCGTTTCAATCACAGGAGAAATTTCTCCGGGCTTAAGTGTGAATGCTGCTGCTTCAAATTCAGGTACCATTGAACCACGTTCAAAGAATCCAAGTTCACCACCTTTTTTAGCAGAGGAAGGATCCTTTGAATATAATGCTGCATAAACTGCAAAATCGCCTTCACCTGATTGGATTTTTTTTCTGTAATCTTCTAGTTCTGCTCTTACTGCTCTTTTTTCTGTAGGAGTAACTGAAGGCATTCTCACGATTTGTGCGATCTCCATTTCAGCATCCATGTAAGGCAAGCTATCAACCGGAATACTTTCAAAATAAGCTCTCGTATCACTTGGCGATGCAGAAATATCTTTTGTAATGCGCGACTGCATCGTTTGAACTAACAATTGATCATGAATGACATCACGAAATTCTGATTTCAATTGACGGATACTAGTATGAAAATAATCTTCCAATTTTTCTTCTGAACCAATTTGCTTTACGTAATATCTCATCCGACGATCCAATTCACCTTCCACCTGAGCTTCTGCAACCGTTACAGAATCAATATCAGCTTGATTGATCATCAATTTTTGCAAGAGTAATTGATCGAGAATCGTACACCGAACATCTGCTGTCTGCGCTCCGCCTTGAGCTATATATTGAACATACTGCTTTTCAACATCGGAATGCAAAATAATTTTGCTTCCAACAACGGCTACAATTTTATCAATAACATCTTGAGAGAATGCTTGTGTACTTAGGGAAATTAATCCTGTAAGTACAATCAATTTAAACACACTATAATTTCTTTTCATATTTGTTGCAAAGTTAACAGATTAATAGACTTCTACATCATTGCCTTTTTGGGCATCTTCATAAGCCTGTTTCTCCATTTGTTCGATCAATTTCAACTTTCGCTGATTGGTTATAATCGTTTTGATATTATTTCTTTCAAAACTCAATGGCGAAGTACTGTTTTTCACCATGAATCCTTTAATGTTTACTAAGTAGATCGTACTTGAATCTTCAATTTCGACAATTCTGTTATTCTGAAGAAACTGCTCCTTATCGTAGGTCTTGATGGGAATCTCTTTCAAAAGATCGTCGAATAAGAGCCATGTATTATCGTCCAGGAAATAGTTTAGTGCGTATTGATGGCAATAATCTTCTAATTGTTGTCTGTCTTTTTTTACGTTACTCTTATACCAATCTTTGACCTTACTGAGTTTTGGCGATTTTTTATTAAGTCTCAGATAAATTACTTTGATGATATTATCCTTTAACTCAAAATTGTCCTGATTATTCTTATAAAATTCAGCAATTTCTGTTTCAGTTATGACTGTATCAAGCTTCTGTCGGATCAACTCCGTTTCGTAAGCATAAGTAAGAAGTGAATTGCGATACTCTTCAAGCTTTTTTTCAACATTCTTTTTTTCCTCATCCAGATTTCGTTCTGCTTTTCGAAGTACTACTTTCTGTCGAGACCAATTGTCAATATAATTTTTGATGATTGTAATGCTATCTTCTCTACTAGCACCGGCAGGGACCAAACCAAGAATATCGTCCGGATATAAATAGTAATCGAATGCCCTGGCAACAGCATCTTTCCCTTCAGTATTGTCACGCTTGAAATAACTGCAAGCCGAAAGTTGCAAAATAAGTAAAATGAAGAGAGCGATTTGCTTCAAATTCCTGAGTTAGATTGATTCCTTAAAACGAATAAACTTCGAAGGATTCATAATGTTATGAATCCTTCGAAGCTGAAATTTATTCTCTACTACTTAATTATTTTGTTGCAATAGAATCTACAACATCTTGTTTTATTTCTACCGGATATTTAGCTCGAAGAGACTCTATCCACTCCTTTTCAAGTTGATTCTGATAATCAGCCGTAATTAAGCCTTTTGCTTCATCCAATTGTTTCGGAGCAGCGGAGATCAAACTTTTTACGTTCACGAAAACAATTTGATTGTTTAAACTGATGTTTGGACTCATGCCAACTTTGTGAGTGACTTTATCCACTGCATCATTTTCACCTTTTGAGAATTTACCTGATTTTACTTGCAAGTTTAACTGAGAGCTCTTATTTACTCTAGCCATTAAAGTATCATCATCGTCAACTTTTTTCATCAACTTTCTAACTTCTGCTGCAACATCTTCATTGGCACAAGAATAAATAGTAGACTCAACGCGATCTCCCCACATGTAGTTGTTCTTATTTTTCTCGTAGAATTCACGTAGTCCGGTGCTGTCTTTTACAGCTTTCGACCAAACTTTTTTGTCTGTCAATTCGAACAATAGAATCCCATCACGATATTCTTGCATCAAATTACGGAAGTCAGGATAAAGAGAATCCAATTTAGATTCTTCGTAAGCTAAAGTTGATTCATTCACCCAATCGTTATAGAAATTGTTTGCCATCACTTTTGCAGGAATTCCTGTTTCGCGTTTTACTTGGTGATCGTTTACAAACGTTGCGAAATCTTGTTGTGTGTATGTTTTATTACCGATCGTGAACATTGTACTTTTTAGCTTCGATGCTTTGTCTGTCGACCATTTTCCTGTTGACAAAGATGAATCGATAGTTGCCATGAAATCATCTTTTGCTTTCGGCATTTCTTTCAAATTGTATTTTGTCTTTACTCGAGCGATCAAGGATGTTCTGCTTAATTCTGAACGAGAATCTTTCTGAACTTTTTGTTTTAATTCAGTTTGAAGTTCTTCATACGTACCAACGGGTTTTGTTTCCATCAACTTGATGATGTGCCAGCCGTAAGAAGTCTTAACAGGAGAAGAATAATCGCCCGGATATTTTAGAGCAAATGCTGCTTTCTCAAATTCAGGAACCATTCTTCCTGTACCAAATTCAGGAAACATTCCACCTGTTTTTGCTGTCGATTGATCTTCTGAAAACTGACGAGCAAGGTCTTCGAATTTTTCACCTGCTTTAAGCTTAGTATATATCTCATTGATCTTCGCAACAGCTTTTACAGAATCTTCACCTTTTACACCGGTTCCGGCTTTGATCATGATGTGTTCAACTTTCACTTCACCTTGAGCAGGACGACTATCCGTCAATTTAATAATGTGATATCCAAAACGCGTACGAACCGGCATTGACACTTCGTCTTTTTTCAAATTGTAAGCAGCTGCTTCGAATGGATAAACCATTTGCAGTGCGGAGAAGTAACCAAGGTCACC
>JANOBV010000064.1:0-8441 GCA_031411835.1 Bacteroidota bacterium
TATATGATGCGCTTCGTCTATTAAAATATCATTGCAAATTGATTTAAGTAAATTGCATTTTGTTGCATCTTGCAAAGCTTGATAAAAAACTTGAGCTGCACTTTCAACAATGATCACTGCAATTGTCCAGATTTCCATACTCGTGTTGAAGTAACGAATCTTTCTGAACAGTGTATCGCCCCAATCTTTCCTTGCTCGCTTCTCTCCTATCAATTCAATATACCGACCTAAATTACTTCCATGCTTTTGTTCTTCTCTAATAAATAAACCTACCGCTTTCGGGTAAACTTCATCCTGAATTGAAAGCGAATATTTATTTGCAGCAGCTAACAAATGACTGCCGTCGCTAGTCTCGCCTAATTGCCATGCTTTTAAAGAATATAAGATCAGTTCTTTTTCATCGACGCTTAAAGCCGGATCTTGACTCCAATCCACTCGCTGCTTTGTCAAATTATTTTCAAAATGTTCTTTCCAGAATTGAGAGGTGTGTATCATATGTGCGTTTTTAGATTTAGATTTTGAGTAATTAGAAATAAACTATTTTTTTTCATTTACATCACGTGAAACCCTCACTTGAGTTGCCATAAGGAAATTTGTTGAATCATTTACAACTTGCAAACTATCAGTCTCAGGCATTTCGACAAGTGCAGCGCGCGAAAATTTTTCAAGGCTTACTTTTCGTTCTGAAGGGCTTTTTTTCTCTTCTACTTTCTTTACAACTTGAGCAAACTTGAAATTACCACTATTCGCATATGAAACTCTAACACCTTTTGAATTTACATTCTCAACTTTCTGCGAAAGTGCAGTTGGATCATACAAGCCATTTAAATTACCCGAACGATCAGAAACAAAATAATCAATTGCGCCATAAAGCAGGGCAGAAATCATTAGTAGCGAGCTGAACAAAATCATCTTTTTCATCTTTGTTGAATTAATAGGTTTATATTTTTAAAATAAGACTTGTTCTTTTTACAAATGAAATATTCTGCAAATGCAATATTTCCCAGAACACTAATCCAAAGCGAGATCTCATAATTCTCTAAATGTCCCCAGCCAATCGAATAAAAGACTAAATGATAAATTCGGAATGTCACTGCTGTCATTGCCATACTATATGAACGGATCATCCAGATCTTGTGCATGAGAACTTCCTTTCGAAGAATAGAACTTAATCCTTTCATTGTTGTGAAAAACCAGTAAACAGCCATAAAGACAAATAAAGCACGCTCCCAATAAGTTCCTTTTGCAAAGAATGCCATATACAAACCGGTTGGAGCGCCAAGAACAAGAACTACAAAAACATAGATGCGTCCGGAAATTACATGAATCATTTTTCTTTTCCTCAACAACTCTGAAGAAAATTGTAACAACGCTGTTACTATACAGAACATGCCTGCAAAAATGTGGATATAGAAACTTGATTTGTAAATTGGTTTTGCAAAAAGAATTGCTCGTTCTTCTATAAAACTAAATCCCGGACTGAATGAAAAGTATGGGATTGTATTTTTCACTAAGAGCAAACTAAAAAAGATAACAGGCAACCAAAACAAAAGACGATACGAATAGCGAAATGATTTTCGAAATGTAAGCGAGCGCTGATTACCCATGAGTTCTATTCCTTATTCAGACCTCAACGGTACTTTCCTTTAGAATATTTTATTGGAAGTATTAAAAACTGTTAACAATGAATAATTGCCACGAATGCACGAATAATAATTGCTACGAATGCACGAATAATTATTGCTACTAATGAACGAATGATAATTGCCACGAATGCACGAATAATTATTGCTACGAACGCACGAATGATAGACAAGAAAAATTATTCGTGCATTCGTGGCAATTATTCTTTACAAGATGACTTCTGTCTTTTTGTTTTTGAACTCCGACGTGGTATGAAAATGAATGGACGCAAAACTGTTCTTGATCATCTTTAACATCCACTCATTCTCTGAAAGATAGACAGGATTTTCTTCTTTATCATAGGCGATGGCAGAATTTCGGCTGCTGATGAATTGATTTAACTGTACTTCTGTATCGCCAGTAATCCAATATGCTTTCGAAAAACTTAGCGATCTGAATTCACATTTAGCGCCGTATTCATGTTCAAGCCGGAACTTGATCACGTCGAATTGAAGTTCACCAACTGTACCGATGATCTTGCGATTTCCGGGTTGTTGTGTAAAGAGCTGCGCAACTCCTTCTTCTGTTAATTGCTGAATTCCTTTTTCAAGTTGTTTTGCTTTGAATGGATCTCGATTCTCAACTTCCTTAAAGATCTCAGGAGAGAAACTAGGAATACCTTTATAGTGCAGCATCTCTCCTTCAGAAAGTGTATCTCCTATTTTAAAAATTCCATTGTCATACAAACCGATCACATCGCCGGGAAAAGCCTCTTCGATCAATGTCTTTTCATTGGCCATAAAACTTGTCGGATTTGTAAAACGAACTTTTTTATCTAAGCGAGTATGAAAGAAAAATTTATTTCTTTCAAATCGGCCTGAGCAAATTCGCAAAAATGCAATTCTATCTCTATGATTCGGATCTAAGTTGGCATGGATCTTAAAAACAAACCCTGAAAACTTATTCTCTTCAGAATTTACAATTCGTTCCTCAGCTTCACGCGATGAAGGTTGTGGAGCAATTTCTAAAAACGTTTCCAACAATTCAAGTACACCAAAATTATTTACAGCGCTTCCAAAAAACACAGGCGCTATCAATCCATCGCGATAAAGTTCTTTATTGAAAGGTTCAAAGACTCCTTCCACTAAATGCACATCTTCGCGTAATTTATCTACATATTTTTTAGGAACAAATTTTTCAATTCCATCATCACTCAGTTCAACGATCTTTGCTTTGTTCTCTGAGATCCCTGTTTTATTGGCATCGAATAAATTCAATTCACCCTTGTACATATTGTACACACCTTGAAAAGATTCGCCTTGGGAGATTGGCCAAGTAAGCGGGCGAACATGAATCTTTAACTTATCTTGAAGTTCATCCAATAGATCGAACGGATCTTTTCCTTCACGATCCATTTTATTAATGAAGATGATCACAGGCGTACTTCTCATTCTACAAACCGCCATTAATTTTTCAGTCTGTTCCTCCACTCCTTTTATACAATCTACAACAAGAATAACTGAATCGACTGCAGTAAGAGTTCTGTATGTATCCTCCGCAAAGTCTTTGTGACCGGGAGTATCCAAAATATTCACACGTTTTCCGGCATAATCAAATCCCATCACGGAAGTTGCCACAGAGATTCCTCTTTGCTTTTCAATTTCCATAAAATCGGAAGTTGCTGTTTTGCGGATCTTATTGCTTTTTACAGCTCCTGCAGTATTGATTGCACCTCCAAAAAGTAGGAGCTTTTCAGTCAATGTTGTTTTCCCTGCATCGGGGTGAGATATAATTGCAAATGTTCTGCGTTTGGATATTTCTTTTTCCAACTCCATATGATAGCACTTTAGGGCGCGAAAGTAGTGATTTTTGGGGCAATTACCGCAGGAAATGGGAGGTAAATCAGGTCAGAGGTTAGAGGTCAAAGGTCAAGGCACTTCGTGAATATTCTGCGTTTTGAATGCAAAACTGCGGGAAATAAACTCCTTGAAAAGACTACCTTTGCCCCACAAATTAGCATTATGGAAATTGGCAAATACAACGATTTAACAGTAAAAAGCTTGGCAATGATTGGACTCTATCTGACCGATGGAGAATCAGATGTGCTTTTGCCTAAAAAATATGTAAAAGGAAACCCAAAGATTGATGATTCCATCAACGTATTCGTTTATTTAGACAATGACAATAGAGCAATTGCTACTACTCTACAACCATATGCCAGTGTTGGCGACTTCGTGTTTCTTACGGTAAAAGATGTAAATACTCATGGTGCATTTATGGACTGGGGAATTGCAAAAGATATTTTTGTGCCTTATGCAGAACAACGCGAAGACATGGAAATCGGTAAACAATATTTAGTTCATCTATTTATTGACGAACATTCAGAGCGGATTACGGCAACAACAAAATGGGGCAGTTATATTGAAAAGGAACATGACCTTGAAGTCGATGACGAGGTACAGATCCTGATCGCCGAAAAAACTGATCTAGGATACAAAGTTATTATTGAAAATAAATTCGAGGGATTGATTTTTAATAATGAAATTTTTGGAGACGTTCGTACGGGGGATATCAGTCGCGCCTATATTAAAAACATTCGCTTTGATGGAAAGATCGATGTGAGCTTACAGCCAATCGGCTATCATCATGTTGAAGACAATAAACTGATCATCCTTCATCACTTGAAAATAAATAATGGAACGCTTGATCTTGGCGACAAAAGCCCTGCAGAATCTATTTACACAAAATTAAAGATGAGCAAAAAAAATTTTAAACGAACGATTGGCGGGCTTTATAAGGATAGGATTATTACGGTTGGCGATTTTGAAATCAAATTAACAATGAATAATGAAAAATGAAATGTAATTGTTTGCAACTATCTACCTAGGGTAGCACTTCATTTTTCATTTTTCATTCTTCATTCTTCATTCTTCAATATTTTAAAAGTTTCCGTCTGATTGAAACTTAAACCCCAGCCGTTTGCCAGTTGCAATTCTTGATTGCAAGTTTGCATTGATCACATCACCAACACTAATTTGTCCTTGCTGTTCGAAAGGCGGAGTAAATGGATCGAAGTCGAGACTGTAAAGAATTGCCGACTCCACAATTTTCATAAGGCCTTCGGCATCGATTACTGAATCAGAAAAATCGTTGTAGAGATAATTTAATTGCTTTTTACCTTCTACAAAAAAATGTTTTTCCTTATTGATAAAAATCCTTCCAATCAGATAACCAACATCATTAGAACGATTGTATTTAAAACTGTCACTTAGAAAATTATAAATAAATATTTTTCCACAATATGCATTCTCCTTATTCTGTTGGACATAAGGCAATTTCCAAACTTCGTGTGTACTATCGAAAGTGAAAATATTTGTATGCATCACAAACAGCAGCGTTTCGTCAGCAAGTGTAAATTCAATTTCAAATTCACTTGCATCTTTAAATGAAACTGTCAGATCACCGCCGAAACTTTTAACACGAGTAGTTAGATCGCTACTAATTTCAGCTAGCATAGAACGAAGTTCTTCGAAAACATCTTTGGTTTTCAAATACACTTCTTGTTTGAGCGAAACCTTCTTTTTCAGAAGCTCAACAATTTTATCATACTTGCCTTCAGCCATTTTTAGCTCTTAGTAAGATCTTGCAAAGACTACTCTTTGTGTGGAAGGATTGCCGGAATAAATACACTTGCCGTCTTCTTGTTTATTATTGATAGGAATACAACGAATTGTAGCTTTCGTTTCATCCTTGATCTTTAATTCAGTTTCTGTTGTACCATCCCAATGTGCAAGAACAAATCCGCCTTCATCCAATTTCGCTTTGAACTCATCGTATGAATCAGCTTTAAATGTATGTGCTTCTCTGAAATCAGAAGCGCGGCGATAAATGTTATCTTGAATTTGTTCTAGTAAATGCTCGATTTTAATTGAAAGATCTGTCAATTGCATAACAGATTTTTCTTTCGTATCACGACGAGCAACTTCTACTGTACCATTTTCAAGATCACGAGGACCAATTGCAATACGAACCGGAATTCCTTTCAATTCATATTCTGAAAATTTCCAACCCGGTTTATGAGTGTCTCTGTCGTCGTATTTAACAGAAATATTTTTAACTTTCAATTCTGTGATGATCTTATCGACAGTTGCAGTTATCAATTTCAATTGTTCATCGCCTTTGTAAATTGGAACGATGACCACTTGGATCGGTGCAAGTTTTGGAGGCAATACTAATCCTTGATCATCACTATGTGCCATGATCAATGCGCCCATCAAGCGAGTAGAAACTCCCCATGAAGTAGCCCATACAAATTCTTTTTTTCCTTCACGATTGGTGAATTGCACATCAAAAGCTTTGGCGAAATTTTGCCCTAGAAAATGCGAAGTACCGGCTTGCAAAGCTTTCCCATCTTGCATCAATGCTTCTATGCAATAAGTGTCTAAGGCTCCTGCAAATCTTTCGTTTGCAGTTTTTACTCCTTTCAGAACAGGAATTGCCAAGGTCTTTTCGGCAAATTCAGAATAGACATCAAGCATTCTTCTTGTCTCATCAATTGCCTCCTCTGCTGTTGCATGTGCGGTATGACCTTCTTGCCATAAGAATTCAGCTGTACGTAGAAATAGACGAGTTCGCATTTCCCAACGAACAACATTAGCCCATTGATTGATCAGCAAAGGTAGGTCACGGTAGGATTCAATCCATCCGCGGTATGTATTCCAAATGATCGTTTCCGAAGTTGGGCGAACGATCAATTCTTCTTCAAGTTTGGCATCCGGATCAACCATAATTCCACCTTTACCATCGTTTTTTAGTCGATAATGAGTAACAACAGCACATTCTTTGGCAAAGCCTTCAACATGAGATGCTTCCTTAGCAAAAAAGGACTTAGGAATAAAAAGAGGGAAATATGCGTTGGAATGACCGGTATCTTTGAACATTTTATCCAAAATTGCCTGCATCTTTTCCCAGATTGCGTAACCATATGGCTTAATGACCATACAACCTCGAACAGCCGAATTCTCAGCCAGATCTGCTTTAACTACAAGGTCTTGATACCATTGGGAATAATTTTCTTCTCGGGTTGGTAGTGCTTTACTCATATTGATTTTGGTACGGTGTTTGTAAATCGTGGTGAACAAAAGTAAGAATTAAAATTTGCATTAAAATTACTTCAATAATAATAGTCAAAAGAGCGAAAGGAAAATCAAATGAAAAATCTAAAAACACTAATCGGAATAGCCATCATTTTATCGGCTACAGCATGTACTTCAACCTATCATGCAGGTTCTACAGCTCCTGACGATGTTTATTATTCAAGCAAAAACAATCCTGCTCCGGCACAACAAACTTACCCAACAACTCCTGCTGCTCCTGCGACAGATTATAGCACAGGAAACACTAACTCAAATCTGGATGCACAGTCTGGTCAATATTCAGATTCAAATCAGGGTAACAACCAAAATACATCTGACCAAAATCAGAATCAAAACCAAGATTACAACTCACCTAGTCAAAACTCCAACAACCAGTCTTACTCTACTCAGAGTACAGATGGACAAGGCAACACGTATGTAACGAATAACTATTACGACGATTATTATGATTACCAATATTCATCACAGATCCGTCGCTTTTATACTCCTTCTTATGGTTATTCATATTACGATCCATACTATACTAATTCATACATGTACGACTATTACCCAAATTCATGGGGAGTTAGTATATATCTAGGTTATAACTGGTGGGCCCCAAGCTACTATTATACTCAACCATTTTGTTATGGCGTAGGAATTGGGTACGGTAATCCTTATTTCGGTTATAATCCATATTATGGCTACAATCCTTACTACGGTTATAATCCTTACTACGGTGGTTATTATGGAGGATATAATAGTGGTTACTATGGAGGAAATTATGGTGGCTATTATTACGGAAATACAAATCCTTATTACTACAATTCATACGATGACTACAGTCATTACTACGGACCACGCGGATCAGTAGGAGACAATGCTCCTCGTCCAGGTCCAAGTGGTCGAAGCACAGGCACAATTGGTCAAAAATATGAGCAAGCAGTTCAAACCGGTAAAATTACAAGTACAGCTCCTGCTGGTTTAGATAGTCGCGGAACAAAAAATAATTTCAATACCACATCTCCTTCTCGTGGTACCATTAGCACTCCACAAGGCGGAAAAGGTCAGAACACAAACCCTGCAATTGAAAATGGTTCTGTGAAAGGAAACAACAATGTTCAAACTCGTCCAAATACTCCGACGATGAATAATAATAACAGCACGGGCGGAAAAAATATTAATGACAGAGGTTTTAGCCAACCGAATAATAATCAAATGCAGAATAACAATCCATCTAATAACGGTACTAAAAATCCGACTGTTCGTCCTTCTACTACTCCAACTACAGTCCCGTCAAATGGTACTCCTAGTCGTGATGACTCTAAAGGCAATCAGAACAATAACAACTTCAATCAAAGTCCGCAGAATAATACGCCTAATAATAATTCACAACCAGAGAGGACTCCTAGAAATAATCCTCGCCAGAATAATGATCAGTCGTTTAATATGCAGCCCAACAATATTAGCAATGTTCGCCCGGATAATTTTCAATCAGAAAATTCGCAATCAGGCAATAGTAATCCCCGTAACAACAACTACACGCCACAACGTGAATCGAAAAAAGATATGAATTCGAATGAAATGAATACGAGTCCACGTAATGAAACGAAAACTCCATTCTTTTCTCCACGTAATGAACCAAAACAATACAAGCAAGAAAAGTCAGGAAATCAGAATCAA